>CALHTV010000054.1 GCA_938039765.1 uncultured Dictyoglomus sp.
AAAGAATCCTTTTTTTTAAGTTTTTAGCTTTGCCAACATAGATCACTTTTCCAGAATCGTCATAAAAAATATATATCCCTGAACTTTCTGGAAAGTTCTCTGCTTTATGTCTAAGTTCCATAATATATTCTTTCATCAAATAAAATTTTAAAACAAATTAAAGAGAATTTCTAGTTCTATCCAAATTTAATACTTCACTGCTCCAAAGGTTAATCCTCTTAACAAATATCTTTGCATAGCAAAAGAGAATATAACCACAGGTACCATTGTCACTAATCCAGCAGCTGCTAAAGGCCCCCATGCGATTCTAAAGCCTGTAATGTATCTTCCTAAGAATATAGGTAAAGTCTGAGATTTAACACTACTAGTAAGAATTAAAGCCATTAAAAATTCGCCCCAGCTCATAATAAAAGACAAAGTAGCCATAGCCGCAACTCCAGGAGCACTAAGAGGAAAGATTAAATATGCAAACGTTTTCCAAACTGATGCTCCATCTATATATGCAGCCTCATCTAACTCCTTAGGAATACCATTGAAAAACGAAATTAAAACCCATGTACTAAAGGGAATACTAATCACTAAATGTACGAGGATTACTGCAAGCCAAGTATCTAAAATTCCTAAATTTTTAAAAAGAAGATATACAGGTAAAACTGTTGCAATTGGAGGTAACATTCTAATAGAAACAATCCAAGAAGCCAATCTCCTTCCTCCTATTTTAAAGCGAGCTATAGAATATGCAGCTAAAGAGGAAACAATAGTACATATAAGAGATGTACTTAATGCTATAACCAAACTGTTTTTTAAATAGGGAACTATATTCTCAATGGAGGAACTTAAACTTCCTTCAAACCCTTGAGCTTGTCCAGTGAAATTTTCAAGAGTAAGTTGACGTGGAATTATAATAGGTGGCCACGAAAACCAATCTTGAGAAGGTTTAAAAGCTGTTGTTATTAACCAATATATGGGAAAGATAAAAAAGAAAAGAATAAACAAAAGTAATATCCATTTAAATATTGAAATTACAAGAACCCTCTTCATATAACTACCTCCTATAATTCCAATAATTCCCAAAGTCTCATTACTCTAATAAGAAGAGTAGTCAAGATCGTTATAACAACAAGAAGTAAAACACTCAGAGCAGAACCATATCCTATATCCCAACCAAAAGAAACACTAACTTTATATATATAAAAGCTAATACTATGAGTAGCATATCCTGGTCCACCAAAAGTAGTCATGTAGACTATATCAAATAACTTCAGTATATCAACTAACCTAAGGATAATAAGAATCCAAAAAAGAGGCCTTAACATAGGAAATTCAATATGTCGCAATATTTGCCATCTATCTGCTCCATCTACTTTTCCTGCCTCTATTAAATCCTGAGGAATTGTCTGTATTCCTGCATAAATTACTAAAAAAATAAATGGAGTCCATTGCCAAATATCCATAATAATAACTGCAATCTTAGAGTAAAAAGAACTTCCTAACCAAGGAATTTTTTCAATATTAAAAAAACTCAACAAATAATTTATTGGTCCATATTCCACATTAAAAAGCATTTTCCACATAACTCCCGCAACAACTGCAGGAATCATCATAGGGATTAGTATTATACTTCTTACAAACCTCTCTCCTATCATATTTTGAATAAAAATTGCTATGAATGTTCCCAAGATAATTTCAATAGGCAAGGCAGTAATTACCAAAAGAATAGTAAACTCCAAAGAAGAAATTACTCCATTATCTTTAAAAATATTCATATAGTTTCCAAGCCCTATAAAAGAAGGCGGTTTCCATTCTAAAAGATTATAGTGATGGAAAGACATAAAAACCATATATAAAAAAGGAAAAACTGTAAGGAACAAAAAGAATAAAATTAAAGGTAAAACCATCAGAAGAGCCGATCTTCTAAGATTTCTCTCCAAAATAAAACCTCCTTCCTCTTAACTTCAGGGGGGACTTTTTCTCCCCCCTGAATACATAAATTATTTATTTCTTAAGAATTTTCATCCACTCATCTGCTAATTTATTTAATTCCTCTACTGTGCATGGTCTCTTCCCAAGAAGTATTTCAGAAAAGACTCCTACTGTTATATCTTCAAGCTTCGGTTCTTCTGGAATTCGAGGTCTATGAGATTGAGTCTTTATAGTTTGTAAGAACACTGAAACCCTTGGATCTGCTTTTCTTACCTCAGGATCTTTAAGGGTAGAAAGTCTTGAAGGGGCCACACCAAATTTTATGAATTTTATTTTATCATTCTCTTTATTTGTTGCAAATTGTATAAATAGAAACGCTTCTCTCTTATTTTTACTTGCAATATTTATTCCAAGAGCCCAATTACCACTCACAGATCTACCACTAGGCATCATTGCTACTCCAACCTTTTTATCAAAGGGTTGAAGAGCTGGTGCCACTTTGAAGCTTGCCCATACTCCAGTCCACTGTGGGACCATTGCTACTGTTCCTCTTGCAAAATATTCTAAAGTTTCACCATAATCTGATCCAAGAGGATCAGGGGAGTATGGCATAAGCGCTTTCATCATTTCTAATGCTTTTACTCCCTCTGGACTATTGAACGCTGGTTTCTTGTCAGCTGTAAAGTAATCCCCATAATCTAAATCAACCTCTCCAAACTTTTTTAAGCCTTCAGGACTCCTCCTATAAGGAGCAAAGAAAAGCAAATACATATAGAACAAAGTATGGGTTCTTGGGAACATTAAAGCAATTCCATAATCTGTAGGAGAGTTAGGGTTGAATTTTTTAGTAAAGAACCTTGCAACCTCAATAGTTTCTTCCCAGGTAGTAGGAACTTTTAATGTTTTTCCAGTCATTGATTTAAAGGCTGCTTTTAATTTGGAATCTGCAAATAAATCTTTTCGATAGTAGAAAAGCATAGTATTACAATAAAAAGGAATACCAATATTCTTTCCTCCCCACATTCCTGCAATATACCAAATTGTAGGATCAAAATCCTTTGGATCCCACTTTGGATCTACAAGATCTGGATTTTGTTTTCTAAATTCTTCTAGATCTACAAAACCTGGAGCCACAGCTCCAGCAGTCATGACGTCCCATGTAGCCACATCAAAAGCTCCAGTCTTTGTTGCCACATCAGCCAACATTCTCGGATATAATACTTCCCAAGAGATTGGAGTTACTTGAACTTTAATGTTTGGATATTTTTCCATAAATCTTTTGCTTATATCAACCAATGCGTCCGCATTATCTGGAGAAGACCAAACATTTAAAATCACTACCTTTTGAGCTTGAAGATTAGGACTTAACACAAAGATTAAAACCAGAATTAAAAGAAGCAAAAATTTTTTCACTCAAATCACCCCCAATTCTAAAACTTTAAGAGAAAAAAAGAAGGATTAAAAAATTTACC
>CALHTV010000055.1 GCA_938039765.1 uncultured Dictyoglomus sp.
AGGGTGCAATGCGCACAAGGCTTTTAGTTGTCAAACTGAAAACTATAGCACTAAATTCAGTAGTGCGTCGCTCTGCTAGCTCTGCCATAGTAGTAGTACTTTTAAAGCCTTTTTTGTATAAATGATATCCTGCACAAGCAATCATGACCCCATTATCTGTACATAGCTCTTTTGGTGGAATATATAATTTAAAATCTTCCTTTATTGCTTCCTCCTTAAATCTTTCTTGTATATAGCTATTTGCTGCTACCCCTCCAGAGACTACAAGAGTTTTGATATTAAATTTTTTAAGAGCCAATGAGGCTCTTTCTAAAAGTTCTTCTACAACTCTTTTTTGAAAAGAAGCAGCTATGTCTGCTATAGGTATTTCTTTTCCTTCCTTTTTCAGATCATTAACAAGATAGAGTACTGCTGTTTTTATTCCACTAAAGCTTATATCTAATTCTCTATCACATTTTATTTTGGGGAAATTAAAAATAGGTTTTCCCATTTTGGATATTCTATCAATTTCTGGCCCTCCTGGGTAACTTAGTCCTAAAATTCTTGCTACTTTGTCAAAGGCTTCACCTGCTGCGTCGTCTAAAGTTTGGCCAAGAATTCTGTATTTACCTATATCTTCTGCTAAAATATATTCTGTATGTCCTCCTGAAACTATTAAGGCAATAAAGGGAAATTTTGGAGGATCTTCTCTTAAAAAGTTTGCGAAAAGATGTCCTTCAAGATGATTTACTCCTATCAAAGGCTTATTTAAAGCAAGAGATAAGGTTTTAGCAGTCATAATTCCTACCCATAGAGCTCCAACAAGACCTGGCCCATAAGTAACTGCTATTAAGTCGATATCTTTAAAATCTACTTTGGCTTCTTCTAAGGCTAGGTCTATAAGTTTGTTAATGACCTCTACATGTATTCTTGATGCAACTTCAGGAACAACGCCTCCGAAAGCTTTATGGATTTCTATTTGTGAAGATACAATATTGCTTAAAATTTCTTTTTCATTTCTTAATATTCCTATGCTAGTTTCGTCACATGAAGTTTCGATACCTAAAGTTATCATTCTGTTAATCACCTTATTCTACAAGTTTTTTAACCATGACTAACGCATCTTCCCCATCTTTATAATACCATTTTCTAAGTCCAACTTTTTTAAACCCTTTCTTATAATAAAGATTTTGTGCTATAGTATTAGATACTCTTACTTCTAAGATTATATTTTTGACATGGTTTTTAAGACAGTAATCGATTACAAAATCTAAGAGTTTCTCGCCTACTTTCTTACCCCTAAAATCAGGATGAACAGCAATTGTAGTTATTTGAGCTTCTTGAAAGATTATCCATATTCCTACAAAGCCAATGATACGATCTTCATGTATTGCTACAAAATAATGAGCTACCCTATTTGAGGATAATTCTCTTTCAAAGCTTTCACGACTCCAAGGATTTGAAAAAGAAGCTTTGTTGATTTCATCTACTACATCAATATCCTCAAATTTCATAGGTCTTATTATAATCTGGATTTCATTATTGGCTTTTGTTTCTTGTTCTTTCATTCCTTTTTTCCCAGTTAATTTCTGCACTAGATTTTTGTCTATAATCAGGTAATAAAGTCAAATAATTAAGGATCTCACCTTTTTTATATTTTTCTAGAGTTAGATAGACAAGAGTCTCACCTCTAGGATAATTTAGATATTCTGGAGCTAAAATAATATCATTAGAGAGCATAGGTTTTAATTCATCAGGGATCTTTCCCACAAGGATAATGGCCTTATTATAGCCTTCTTTTAGTTTGTTTAGTAAGTTTATGAATTCATTATAAAGAAATACCCCTTCAGGAATTATTCTTTCATTATCTTCGTAGTAAAATCCCGCATGTAATTCTCCTTTCCTTGCTGGCATAACTGAGACTTTTAGTCCTATAAATGGAATTTGAAAGGCTAGACATTCTAAGTATGAGACTCCCACAATTGGTTTCTTATATATTTGAGCTAAAGTTTTTATTGGTATAATCCCTATTCTCAGTCCAGTAAAAGATCCAGGACCAGTAATAACTGAATACAGCTCAACTTCTTCTAGATTCCATTTAGACATCTCTATTAGTGTTTTTAAATAAGAAATAAGAGTCTCTCCACAGGTTTTAGATTCTGTATAATAAAGAATCTCGTATATTTTTCCATCTCTCCAAAGAATTATGTTGCTTTTTTCTGAAGAAGTATTTATTCCCAGGATAAACATTGCTCAAACTCCCTTAACAATTTTTCATATCTTTCTCCATGGGCCGAAAAACTTATACTTCTTTCGTTAATATTTTTATGTTCAAAAATAATCTCTAGATATTCTATAGAGAGCAAATTTTTTATTCTATCTGCCCATTCTATGACTACTATATAATCGTTATATAAATATTCATAAAATCCTATATTCTCAAGTTCTATTTCAGGTTCTTTTAGACGGTAGACATCTGCATGTAGGAGTTTATATTTTCCTTTATACTCTTTAAGAATTAAAAAGGAAGGACTATTAACAGGAAGGGGAATTTCTAAAGCTTCTGCTATACCTTGCACAAAGGTAGTTTTTCCACTTCCTAGATCTCCTATTAAAGCTAGTATATTTTTAGGTTTCAAAATTCTTCCCAAAGTTTTTCCTATCTTACGAGTTTCTGAGGGAGATTTACTTATTATTTTCATTCTTATAACCATGGATCTCTGAGAATTATAATATCCTTTCTTTCAGGACCTATTCCTATTATATCAATTTTTGTTTCAAGTTCTTTTTCTATTCTTTCTAAATATCGAAAAACAGTGTTAGGTAATTCATGAAGTCCTTTAATATTCCTAAGAGGTTCTTTCCATCCTGGGAGTTCTTCTAAAATAGGCTCACATTTATCAAGTATATGGAGAGAAGAAGGAAATTCATCTAATATCTTTCCTTGGTATTTATAACCTACTACTATTTTTATTTTTTCTAATCCACTAAGTACATCTAATTTAGTGATCGCAAGTCCTGTGAATCCATTTATTCTTTTAGCATATCTTAAAGCTACAAAATCTAACCATCCTACTCTTCTAGGTCTTCTTGTTACAGTTCCATATTCTTGGCCTTTTTCTCTTATAAAATCTGCTAATTCATTACGTATTTCACTAGGAAAAGGCCCTTCGCCTACTCTTGAGGTATAAGCTTTTACTACACCTAAAACTTTACTTATGCTCTGAGGAGGAATACCTGCTCCTACACATACTCCTCCTGAGATTGTGAATGAAGAGGTCACATATGGGTAAGTTCCATAGTTTATGTCTAAAAGGGTGCCTTGGGCTCCTTCGAACAAGATTTTTTTACCACGATTTATAAAATCATTAATTAATTTAGATGTATCAGTGATAATGATTCCTTTTTCTAAAAGTTTTTCCAAGGCATTCAGTTGAGAGTTATAAATTTCTTCGATAGAGGGGAGTTCATAATTAATAGATAAAATGGCTCTTTTAAAGTTATAGATATAAGTAAGTTTTTCTCTAAAGATTTCTTTGTCAAGTAAATCTCCTATATGTAGTGTATCTCTTGAAAAATGATCAGTATAAGCAGGACCGATTCCTCTTGAGGTAGTGCCTATCTTATTAGCACCTCTTTTTTCTTCATAGAATTTATCTAATATAATATGGTATGGAAGCACTAGAGGAGATCTATCACTAATGTAAAGGTTTTTTATAAAAAGACCATTTTTTTCTGCCTCTTCTATTTCTTCTAATAGGGCTGTGATATTAACAATTACTCCTGTAGCTATAATATTTGTAGTATTTGGAGAAATGACTCCAGAAGGTAGAAGTCTAAATTTATAGATTTTATTATCTACAATTACAGTATGTCCTGCATTATTTCCGCCATTAAATCTTACAACTACTTCTGCATTTTGAGAAATCAGATCTATAATTTTTCCTTTCCCTTCATCTCCCCATTGAGCGCCTATTACAACCAAGGTATTCTTATTGTTCATCAATTTCGCCTCCTAATATTTTCTTAATCTCTTCTTTTATTTTATTATCTTCTTTTACAATTCTAGCCACTTTTGTCTCAATAGCAGCTTTAGCCACATGATAGGCTACAGTAGGAACAACTCTTGGATCTAATGGTGAAGGGATCAGATACTCTTCAGTAGGATTTTCAACAAGGGAGGCTATGGCTATGGCTGCTGCTACTTTCATTTGATGATTTATCTCTTTAGCCCTTACTGTTAAAGCTCCTCTAAAAATGCCAGGAAAGGCAAGAAGATTATTTATCTGGTTTGGATAGTCTGATCTTCCTGTTCCTATTATTTTAACTCCTTCTTTTTTAGCTTCTTCTGGCATAATTTCAGGTATAGGATTAGCTAATGCAAAGACAATAGGCTCTTTTCTCATAGACCTTATATATTCAGAAGGAAGAAGATTTCCTTGCGAAACTCCTATAAATACATCAGCATCTTTTAGGGCATTTTTTAAGGTTCCTCTTTCTTTTTCTGGATTTATTATAGAAGCAATTTCTTCCTTAACTTCGTTCATATTTTCCTTTCGGCCAGGATAAATAATGCCATTTCTATCTAAAAGTCTGATAGTCTTAGCACCTTCTCTTAAAAGAAATTTAGTAATTGCTATGCCGGCTGCTCCAGCACCTAATATTACTATTTTTACTTCTTCGAGTTTTTTATTTACTAACCTTAAGGCATTTCTTAGAGCGGCATATACTACAATAGCAGTACCATGTTGATCGTCGTGAAAAACAGGTATGTTTAAGATTTTTCTTAATTCTTTTTCGATATAAAAACATTTAGGAGCAGCAATATCTTCTAAATTTATTCCTCCAAAAACTGGAGAAACCTGATAGGTAATCTCTATAATTTTTTCCGGATCTTGAGTGTTCAAACAGATTGGAAATGCATCAATATTAGCGAATTTTTTAAATAATAAAGCCTTTCCTTCCATAACTGGAAGTGCTCCTAAGGGTCCGATATTTCCTAAGCCTAATACTGCTGAACCATCACTTATTACTGCAACACTGTTTCCTTTTATTGTTAGCTCATATATTTCTTCATTGTTTTCAAAAATTCTTTTAGAGACTTCTGCTACTCCTGGGGTATAGGCTAATGAGAGGTCATATTTATTGTTTAAAGG
>CALHTV010000056.1 GCA_938039765.1 uncultured Dictyoglomus sp.
TTTCATCTTTACTAAATATTAGCAGATGGTGATATAATTGATATCCATCTTGTATAGCATTATTGTCAATTCTTGACACAAGACGACTAATGGTGATCCATTTTTGAGGGTCTATATTTTCTTTTTCAGCAATTGCTTTGATTTCTTCAGGTGTGTTAAGGGCAGTTTTTCCCTTTCCACCTACAATAAAGAGACCTATATCATAGGCTAAATCTTCTATACCCTCTTTTAAAGCAGCTCCAGTAGTAGTAGTGAGACCACTTGAATGCCAGTCGAATCCAAGGATACATCCAAGGGCTTGGAACCATAAAGGATCTGAGAGTTTTCTTATAAGTTCGTCAATTTTGTTTTCTACTGCAAATAAAATTACAATTTCTCTTGCTAGCTTTTTCATTCTTTGAAAAAGCCATTTAGGGGCTTTTCCGTTGTGTAGAGGAAGTTCTGCTATTTCTCTTTTTAACATAGCTCAATTATAATTATATCTAAAACTTAATTATAAGAAAGGAGATATCATATGAAAAAAATTAGAATTTTATTAATTTTAGGTTTATTTTTTGTATTATTTATTTCTTTTATTTTTCTCTCAGGTAAAAGTGATTCGAAGATAAACAATTTTCCAAAAGGTATTTTAATACTGAAACAGAAAGAGAAGACTATGCAAATAGATATAGAAATAGCTGATCGTGAAGACTTATGGAGCTTGGGACTTATGTATAGAAAAGATATTCCTTGGGAGTTTGGAATGTTATTTGTTTTTCCTAATGATACAACCTCTGGCTTTTGGATGAAAAATACTTATGTTCCTTTAGATATTGCTTTCATATCTGCGGAAGGGATTATTTTTAATATCCAGAGAATGGATCCTTGTAAGGAAGGGGAGTGTCCTGTTTATTATAGTCCTAAACCTTATAGGTATGCTTTAGAAGTTAAGGCAGGCTTTTTTGAGCGTTATGGTTTTGGGGTTGGAGCTTCTATAAAATTTTGGAGAAAGTGAGGTTGACTTTTAAAATAAAATTTCCTATTCTTTAAAAGAAATTTTTTTGTCTGAGAAAGGAGGTTTTTAAAATGGGTACACCAAAAGTAGATAGAGATCTTTGCATAGGTTGTGGGGTTTGTGCATCTTTATGTCCTGATGTATTCGAAATAGATGAAGAGGGCAAAGCAATAGTAAGAGAAAATGCCGACTGTGAATCTGCAGGATGTTGTCAGGATGCTGCTGACTCTTGTCCTGTAGGAGCGATAACTCTTTAACGAATATAAAGTTTAGAGGGAGGCTTTCCCTCCCTCTTTTATATTTTTTTTTGAAAGAATTTTGGCTAACCCAATTCCTATTCCCACAGAGAGTATTCCAAATATTATGGAAGAAAATAAGTAAATAAAAGCTTTTGTAAATTTTTTATTTTTGATGTATTTTGATACCTCAAACATAAAGGTAGAGTATGTAGTAAAGCTTCCTAAAAAACCAGCTATGAAGAAAAGTTTATATTCATAAGGTATATATTTTGCTGATAAATATCCTATTAAAAAACTTCCAGTTGTATTGATAAAAAATGTAGTAATTGGATGATCTTTCCCTATCACTTTTCTGAATATTTTTCCAACAACATATCTTGAAATTGCTCCAAATATTCCCCCAGTTCCAACAATTAAATAACTCATATGATATCATACTCTCTTTTTCTTTGGTTTCTTGAGATTATTTTTGCAGATTCAAAACCTAAAATTGAAGCAATAAGTCCAAATATAATTGACAAGAAAGAATAGATGACAGCAGCGGAATACTTTCCTTTTATTAAATATCTTATAATTTCAAAAATAAAACTAGAAAAAGTTGTAAAGCTACTTAAAAAACCTGTAGTTACCATGTGTTTTAAGAAATTTGAAATCTTTATGTGCTCCATTGTTATTTCTATGATGAAACATAGAATGAAACTCCCAAAAACATTTGTAATAAGTGTTCCAAGAGGAAGACTACTAAGATTGAGTCGGGATATATAGAATCTACCAATAGCCCCTAAAAAAGCCCCAATTGCAACTGCAGTGATGTTTTTCAGAGTTATCACCTCCTAAAGTATAAGAATAATTAAAAATTTAGCCAATAAAATAAAAAACTCCTACAGATACTTTTCAGTAATCTGTAGGAGTCATCAGCCCTTCCGGCTTTTGTATGGCGGACTCCATCGCCACGTGTGGGATTATAGCATAAAAATACAAAGTTTTCAAATTTAGGGGAATATTATATTATAATATCATGTTTTTAAATTTTGGTTTAATTTATGGAGGGTAAAGGCAGTGATATCGAAGAATCTTGCAGAAGGAATCTTAGAAGCAGCTTTAGCCAAAGGGGGAGAATTTTCAGAAATTTTTTTAGAGATTACCAAATCTCTATATTTCTATTTTGACGATAATAAATTAGAAGAAGCTGTATATGGAGAAGACGTAGGCATTGGGCTTAGAGTTCTTTTAAAGGATAGAACCTTTTATGGATATACTACTGAGCTTTCTTCTCGTGAATTAAGGCGCCTTAGTAAAAATTTGGCAGAAGCAGTTTCTTTAGGGGAGAATTATAAAAAAATAATTTTGTCGGAAAAAGAAGAGTATGAGACTAAAGCTGTTAAGAAATATAATTCTGTCGATATAAAAGAAGGTCATGAGATACTTAAAATTATGAATGAAAAAGCTAGGAGCTATGATCCTAGAATAATACAATTTACATCAGTAATCAGAATAGTAGAGCAAAATGTAATTATTGCAAATAGTGATGGTGATTTTGTAGAAGATAAAAGATTAAGAACTATAGTTTATGGGCTTTCAGTAGGTTCTAAAGATGGGGTTATACAGACCGGATATGAAGTTGTGGCAGGAACTTTAGGATGGGAATTATTTACTGAAGAGGTTATAGATAAGATACCTAAAGAGGCCTCAAGGAGGGCGATTTTGTTACTTGAAGCAAAAGAAGCACCAGCTGGTAGTATGCCTGTCATTATATCCTCTCAAGCGGGCGGAGTATTAATTCATGAAGCTGTGGGACATGGTTTAGAGGCAGATTTGGTTGAAAAAGGAGTTTCTGTATATAGAAATAAAATTGGGGAAAAAGTAGCCTCGGAATTGGTCACACTAGTTGATACAGGTACTTTGTATGGGAAATATGGTACATCTGCTGTAGATGACGAAGCTGTAAAAACTGATTACAATATATTAATAGATAGAGGAATATTAAAAAATTATCTCCACTCACGAATAACTGCTAAGAAGTTTAATACTACTCCTACAGGAAATGGGAGAAGGCAAAACTTTAGACATCCTCCTATTCCTAGAATGACTAATACTTTTATTCTTCCAGGCAAGAGTAAGCTTGAAGATATGTTGCAAAGAATTAAGAAAGGCATCTATGTAGTAAAAATGGGAGGAGGTCAAGTAGATACTATTTCTGGAGATTTTGTTTTTGGTGTTGAAGAAGGATACTTGGTGGAGAACGGAAAGATTAAATATCCTATAAGAGGAGCTACTTTGATAGGCAATGGTCCTAAAATTCTTGAGAAGATTGAAATGGTTGGAGATGATATTGGATTTGTTCCTGGTACTTGTGGGAAAGACGGCCAAGGAGTACCTGTAACTGATGGAATGCCTACTGTTTTTATATCCGAGATTACCATAGGTGGCACAGAGAAGGGAGAGTAGGTTTTATATGAGATTCGATTCAGATCTTTTAATAGAAAAACTGAAAAAGAGAAATTTGAAACTTGAAATATTTTATCAAGAAAAAGAAAAAAATACCTTGGTGATTTCTCGACAAGAAGTAGAGAATTACCAAATTTCAAAAGAATATGGGATAGGTATAAGAGTGTTAAAAAGCCAAAGACAGGGCTTTGCATATACCACCCGTGTAGATAGAATTGAAGAGACCATAGAGAAAGCTATAGCTCTTGCTGAGATAATGCCTGAAGATAGTAATTGGTGTTTTTCTGAAGACATGTTTCAAAGGGATTTTAAGGAATATAATGAAGATCCTTCTTTTGAAGAAAAAATTAAAATATTGAAAGAACTAGAAAGAGAAATATATGCGAAAGACCCACGAATAAAGACTATTCGTAATATTGTATGGGAAAAAATTTCGGAAAATAATAAGATAGTAACCACAGAGGGATGTTCCTTAGAATATAATCAGCAGTATCAGTATGTCTATACGGAAGTTGGGGCTTCGGATGGCCTAAATGAAAGAAGTGGATTTGAGTTTGAGGTGGCGAGAGATTGGCACAATATTGATTTCACCAGATTGAGAGATAGGGTTGTTTGGAAGGCTACTAATCTGTTAGGAGCAAAACCTAAGAATACTCAAGTAGTTGAAGTAGTATTACCTTCAGAAGTTGCTAGTGAATTTTTGGGTCTTCTTTCAGATCTTTTTTCTTCAGAAAATGTTCAAAAGGGAAAATCTTTATTAAAGGGATTGTTAGGAGAGAAAATATCTTCATCTATTATAAATATTGTAGAAGATCCTACAGATACTAATGCTTTAATTTCTAGGATTTTTGATGATGAAGGGGTTAAAACTTATAAAAAGTATATTGTTAGAGCTGGAATCTTAGAAAGCTATGTGTACAACCTTTATACAGCTAGAAAGGAGGGCAGAGCTTCCACTGGTAATGGTGTTAGGAGTTCTTTCAAAACATTGCCAGAAGTTGGATATTTTAATTTATACATCGAACCTGGTGCGAAAAGCGAAGAGGATATAATTAGGTCGACAAGAAATGGAATATATGTAGTATCATTAATGGGATTACATTTAGCAGATACTATTTCGGGAGATTTTTCTTTAGGAATAGAAGGATTATGGATTAAAGATGGGGAATTTAGCGAGCCTGTTGCTGAAATGACAATAGTGGGAAATTTAAAAAGTTTATTGAAAAAGGTAAGTGAAATAGGAAATAGATTACAATATAAAGGAAATGTAAATTCTCCTATGTTAAAGTTGGAGGATATAATTTTAGCAGGAAAATAAAAAATTTTTATAAGGGGGTAGTTTTATGGTAAAAATGTTCTCTAGCCAGGATTTACTAGAAATGGCTATACATATTGAGGAGGAAGGAGAAAAATTTTATAAGTTAGCTGAGGAAAAAGTAGAAGATGATAACTTAAAGAGATTTTTTAGCTATCTTGCTTTGGAGGAAAAACGACATGCCATCACCTTTAAAGAACTATATTCTGAGATTGAAAAAGAAGGTTTTTCCTATGCATATCCAGACGAAGAAGCAAATAAGTATCTTCATGCTTGGGTAGATTCTCAAGTTTTTGTAGGTTGGGATGAACTAAAAAAGAAGTCCATGTGGGATGTAGAAGAGATATTAGATTTGGCTATAAATTTAGAAAAAGATTCTATATTATTTTATTATGAGCTGGAGAAGTATCTCTTAGAAAAAGATAAAAAACTCCTATATGAGATAATAAAGCAAGAAAAAGCTCACTTATCTCAACTTAATGAATTAAAAAAAGGTCTAAAAAGCTAACTTTTTAGTTTATTAAGAAACTCCTCAGAAAGTTCTCCTTTGAAGACTTCTTCGACAGGACCTATGAGGTTAACTGTCCAGTTAGGATTTATTTTTATATATAGTTTTCCTCCAGGCATTATTACTTCTAGTTGGTTTTTTACTAGGCCTTTCTTGTAAGAAGCTGCTGCAGCAGCGCAGGAACTACTTCCAGAAGCAAGAGTATATCCAGCTCCTCTTTCCCATATTCTTATCTCAATTCTTTCTGGTGATAGGACCTTAACCATTTGGACGTTAGTTCTATTAGGGAATAAGGGAAATTTTTCTAAGGCAGGGCCTATTTTTCTGATTTTTTCCTCATCAATATGATCTACAAAGAATACACAATGAGGATTTCCGATAGAAAGGCATGTTATTTTTATTTTCTCTCCATCAACTTCAATTTCTTCATCGATTACGTCACGCTCTGAACCAAGAACAGGTATTTCAGTACTCTTGAAAGAGATTTTTCCCATTTCTACCTCTATATTTTTGGCTTTTCCATTGAGCTCTTCTACAATAGAAACTTTCACCTTTCCTCCTAAAGTATGAATATAAAACTCTTTTTGGTTTGTAAGCTTATAATCGTAGATATACTTACCTAAAATTCTTATTCCATTTCCACTTTTTTCTGCCTCACTGCCATCAGGATTAAAAATTCTCAACTTAAACTCAATATTGTTAATTTTTTCTAAAACTAAAATTCCATCAGAACCGATTCCATAGTTTCTGTCACATATTAAGCGAATATTTTTTTCAATTAAAGGAAAAATAATTTTTTCTTTTTCGAAAATGATATAATCATTTCCGAGACCATGACTTTTTACAAATTCTGTCATTTTTTATCTTCCTCCTTATTTATATTTTGTTATTACTTTGTGATTTAGTGTTAAAATTATAACAGAGCTAAAACCAATAAGAAAGGAGAAATAATATATGCTTTTTGGAGAATTAGCTCAATACTTTAAGAAAATTGAAAGCACTCCTAAAAGGAATGAAATGACAGAGATATTAGCTGATCTTTTTAAAAAGGCAGATAAAGAAGAGATTGATAAAATTGTTTATTTACTGAATGGAAGAGTGGCTCCTGATTATGAAAAAATCGAATTTGGGATGTCTGAAAAGTTAGTATTAAGAGCAATGGCATTAGCTTTAGAGCTTCCTGTATTAGAACTTGAGAAGGCTTATAAGGAAGTAGGTGATTTAGGAGAGTTAATAATTAGATATTCTAGAAAAGAAGGAAAAGATCTGTCTGTGGTTGAGACTTTTAAGATATTGTATGAAATTGCAAATTTGTCTGGAGAAGGTAGCATAGATGCGAAGGTTAACAGATTAGCTTATCTGATAAATTCATTGACACCAGAGGGTGGAAAATATTTAGTAAGAATAGTTTTAGGAAAAATAAGGTTAGGAATTGGAGAACCAACAATTATGGATGCTTTATCTTTTGCTAGGGTTAAGGATAAAGGATTAAGACCTTATATAGAAAGAGCCTTTAATATTACTTCGGATTTAGGATATGTAGCAAAAGTTTTTTGGGAGGGAGGAATAGATGAACTAAAAAAAATAAGGGTAGAAGTAGGAAGACCTATAAGGATGGCTTTAGCTGAGAGAGTCTCTAGAGTAGAGGATATTGTTAAGAAACTTGGTAAGTGCTCTGTAGAGCCTAAATTTGATGGCTTTAGATGTCAAATTCATAAGAAAGGTGATAAGGTAAGGATTTTTTCAAGAAATTTAGAAGATAATACTCATATGTTTCCAGATCTTGTGGAGGGTATTTTAAAACAAATTCCTAATAAGGAGATTATAATCGAAGGAGAAGCTATATCTTACAATCCAGAGACAGGAGAATTTTATCCTTTTCAAGTTACAGTTCAAAGGAAAAGAAAATATAACATATTTGAAATGGCAGAACTTTATCCTCTTCAACTTTTTGCTTTTGATCTTCTTTATGTAGATGGTGAAGATGTTACCTCTGTTCCATATTTAAGAAGACGAAAAAAACTTGAAGAAGTTTTAAAAGAAGGAGATAAGATTTTTATAACTAAAAATATAATCACAAATGATCCTAAAGAAATTCAAGTCTTCTTTGAAGAGTGTATAACAGAGGGTTTGGAGGGCATAGTAGCTAAAAGATTAGATGCTCCTTATCAAGCTGGGGTTAGAAATTTTAATTGGATAAAACTAAAAAGGTCATATCAAAGTCATTTGACAGATACAATTGATTGTGTGATTTTAGGATATTTCAAGGGTAGAGGACATAGGGCTAAATTTGGTATAGGGGCTTTGCTAGTTGGAGTATATGATAGAGAAAGGGATATTTTTAAGACTGTAGCCAAAATCGGAACAGGTCCTACAGAAGAGGAATGGATAAAATTTCGAGAAATCTTAGATGAGGTAAGAGTTAGTTCTAAGCCTAATAATGTAGAATCTCTTATAGAACCAGATGTTTGGGTAGAACCCAAATACGTAGTTGAAATACAGGCTGACGAAATAACTAGAAGTCCTGTTCATACCTGTGGTAATGAGGCGGATGGTTTAGGATATGCTTTAAGATTTCCTCGGGTTATTGGTTTTGTTAGAGAGGATAAGGGGCCATATGAGGCTACAACTGTAGAGGAGGTGTTAAATATGTATAAGACTCAAAAAAGAGAAAAACTTGAGGAAAACTCTGATATTTGAATTCTTTTTTATTTTTATAAAAAACCCTCTTGTCAAAGGTAGGGGTAATGTGATAGAATTTTGACTGCCCGAAGGGAAGGGCGTATGGACCTTAGACAAAGGGAGAGAAGGGAAGAAGGAGAAGAGGAGAGGAAGAGCTAGGATAGGACCTTCCGGATA
>CALHTV010000057.1 GCA_938039765.1 uncultured Dictyoglomus sp.
TCTATGAAGAGGAAAAACTACAAACATAGGTATCTTCATATAAGCAAGTTGAATGGTATTAGTTCCCGGCAAAGTTATAGCAATAAGATAATTCTTTACCTTATTCATATCAGTAAGATCCTCTACTTTAATAGGTAATTCTTCAAAAAGAGGTTTAAACTTTTCAATGAATTTATCTTTAATAGCTTTATTTATAAAAGGCGAGAAAAACATAGTGAAAGATAAATTGTCAAAATCTTTAATCAACTCTTTAACTAAAGCTAAGTAGAAAGGAATATAAAACTTTAAACCATAAGCTCTACTTCCTGGAAATAGTGCTATTTTACCTGTCTCTGAGAATCCATTGTCAGGCAAAAAATCAAATCTTAAATCGCCTACAGATATGGAATTACGAAGCTTCATATCTTTGACAGAGTATATTCTCCTATAAAATCTTCCCACCCAAAATTCTTTCTCTATATAAGCAATAGGAATACTTTTCCAAACTTTAGAAAGAGCAAAATTAAAAAATAAATCTCCACCTATATGAAATAAAATAGAATTGTCTTTCTTTCCATTAAAGCAATTCCAATACTTATGAGAAGGTATAATACTATTAAAAAAATTCCAAGATCTTAATACATTTTCCTCTTCTCCAGAAGCAAATTGGCAAGGAGTCAATATAACATTAAAAGTTAAGTGCTTAACCCAATAAGGAGAATACTCCTTAAGCCATCTTATTAAGGGATAAAGCCAACCTGCTATCTCTCCAGGACCATTTACCGCAAAATAAAGCTCTATCATATATTTAAAATAAAGTTGGCTATTTTTTCTAAAACTCCAGGCTTACCAAGTTTCTCTTTTACTTGTTCAAGTTCTACATAAATTTTTTCTCTGTAGGTTTCATCTTTAAAGAAAGTTTTCATATTATTTGTAATCTCGTCTACATCAATTTTTTGAACATATTCAGGAAATATCATTTTGTTCAAAAGAATATTAGGTAATGCAATATACTGATAGTGAACAAGTCTTTTGGCAATGTAATAAGTTAATGGAGAAATTTTATAAAATACAAAAGCCGGAGTTTTTAGAATTGCTGCTTCTAAAGTCACAGTACCAGAGGCTAATAAAACTAAAGAAGATAAAGAAAGATATTTTTGGCTTTCCTTTCCAGAAACGATTTCTATAAAATTTTTATCTTTTATATAACGATGTACCAAATTAGAGAATTTTTCAGAAGCCAAAGGCAAAACAAAATCAAAACCATCCCCTTTTAATTTTTGAGCTATTTCTAAAAATATAGGAGTAAGAGTTTTGATCTCCTGTACCCTACTTCCAGGAAATATTCCAATTAATTTTTCTTCTTTTTTTAAATTTGTATATGGAGATAGATAATCCATTAGAGGATGTCCAAAATATACTACATTATTCCCAAAACTTTTATAGAGCTCATATTCTTGAGGAAATGTAGCAATAACCCAAGTAAGTATCTCTAATATCTCTTTAACTTTCTTTTTATTTCCCCATAACCAATATTGAGGAGCAAAATAATAGATTGTTGGTATATCTAATTTTTTAACAAATTTTGCCAAAGGTATATTAAAACCTTGAGCATCTATTAAAATTACTAAGTCTGGTCTACTACTTTTTATAAACTGTTTAACCCTTTTTAGAACCTGTAAAAGTTTAGGAATATAGGGAATAGGTTCTATAAAACCAACAGTACTATACCTTGTCACATCATCGAACAAATCCATTCCTTCTTCCTTCATTCTTTCTCCACCAATGCCATAGAAATAGATATTTTCCTTCTTACTCTTTAGAATATTTATCAGTTTAGAACCATGAATATCTGCAGATACTTCTAAAGCTGACATAAATATCTTCATTCTTCACTCCTCCAAGAAGCATCTGTAATTCCTCTTTTAGACCTTTTAATAAAATCATATAATATTTTAGCTTCTTCTTCCCCTCTTTCTTCTAACATTTTTATTCTCTCCTCAAAAGATTTAGTCTTATCATAAATTAAATGAAAAAGCTCTTTTATTAACTTTATTCTTTCAGGAGAAAAACCATTCCTTCTCAAACCTACAAGGTTTATTCCATAAATTTTAGCTGGGTTACCATCACATAAAGCAAAAGGCAAAACATCCTTAACCAATTTTGTAGATCCTCCTACCATAGCATATTTTCCAATTCGTACAAATTGATGAACAGCTATAAGACCACTCACAAAGGCCCTTTCTTCTACTTCAACAAATCCAGCAAATTGAGTACCATTGGCCACAATAACATTATTACCAATCTTTACATTATGAGCTACATGAACATAAGCCATCAGATAGCAATTATCACCAATTATAGTAGCATTTCCAGCACCTGTAGCTTTATGAAAAACACAATTTTCTCTTATTACTACATTATCGCCTATGACTAAGAAACTTTCTTCATTTTTAAAGGCTAAGTCTTGAGGAAGATCTCCTAATACAGAACCAGAATGAATATGGCAATTTTTTCCTATAATTGTACCTTTCTTTATATGCACATTACTCTCAATCTTCGTATACTCCCCTATTTTTACCCCTTCTTCAATAACACAAAAAGGACCTATCTCTACATTATTCCCAATTTCCGCATTTTCACTTACATAAGTATATTTGTAAAGCATCTTTTACTCTCCCAAGACTATGGTTATCTCGCCCTCAGCTACAATTTTATCATCAACTATACCTTTTGTGTCTAATTTAAAAACACCTCTAACAGCCTGTTTAATTTTTACTTCTAAAATAAGATTATCCCCAGGTAAAACTGGCCTTCTAAATTTAAAGTTATTAACACCAGCTAAATAAGCTAAATATTCTCTAGGATCCTTATTTTTACCATAGGTAAGATACAATAAAATTCCTGCTGATTGAGCTAAAGCCTCAACAATCAAAACACCAGGCATAATTGGCTTATCAGGAAAATGACCCATGAAAAAATAGTCATTATAAGATACATTTTTCAGGGCTTTTAAACTTTCTCCTTCCTTATATTCAAGCACCTTATCTACAAGTAAAAAGGGAAATCTATGAGGCAAAATTTTTAAAATATCTACACTATTATTCAACCTTCTTTCCCCCCTTCTGCCATCTTATCTAAAATCTCCAAAGCCTTTATATGCAAAGAGTGTCCAGAACCTATGGAGATAATTTTAATTCTTATAAATTTACCTAACAAAGAAAAATCTCCAATAATATCGAGTATTTTATGCCTGACAGGTTCATCAGAGAATCTTGCTTCATTGATATACCCATCCTCTCCGATTAAAAGTGCATTATTCAGATCTGCACCGCCTATTAAGCCCCTTTTAATTAATTCTTCTACTTCATAATGAAACCCAAAAGTCCTTGCAGGAGCAATTTCAGTATAATATTCCTCAAGTCCCTTTAGAAAATATCTTTGCCACTTTACATATGAGTTTGGAAAAGAAATAACTCCTAAAACTTCAAATCTTTCTGACGGAAACAAAAACAAAACTCTTCTTTTCTCTTTAACAAAAAGTGGATTTTTTAAGGCAAATTCTTCTCTAATAGCATCTTGTAGGTTAATTCCTGAATCCATAAATAATTTAATCCACTGTTGAGCACTACCATCTAAAATAGGTATTTCTTCACCTATTACATGAATATATAAATTAGAAATCCCTAAAGAATATAAAGCAGAAAGCAAATGCTCCACAGTAGATATTTTTTTACCTTTATTTTCAAGAATTACCCTTCTATTGGTATCACATACAAAATTGTACAAAGCTGGAATCTCGACGTCTTCTTTGACAAAGACAATTCCTGTATTTACAGGAGCAGGATAAAAAATTAATTTAGAACCTTTACCTGTATGGAGTCCCTTTCCCTCTACCAAAAAGGAATTTTTAATAGTTGCCTGTTTAATCAAGTTTATCCCTCAATTTTTTAATTTCTTCCCAAATCTCAGGAAGCCTTCGAAGAATCGCTTGAATTTTCATTTCTTCTTGATGAGGTCTTGCTGGAAAACCCGAAACTATAATATTATCTGGAATATCTTTAGTAACTCCGCTTTTAGCCAATACTACAACATTATTTCCAATATGGACATGATCTGATACTCCACTTTGTCCTGCTATTATTACTTTATTACCAAGTTTACTACTCCCAGCAACCCCGCTTTGACTTACAATAACACAGTTCTCCCCTATTTTCACATTATGACCTATAATAATCAGAGAACCAATCTTTGTCCCTTTACCTATCTCTGTAGTTCCTAAGGTTGCCCTTTCTATAACTGTGTTTCCTCCAATTTCTACGTTATCCTCTATATGTACCTTACCAATATGAGGAATTTTTAAATGCTCTTCTCCATCCCAAATATAACCAAAACCGTCAACTCCTATGCTACAGCCTGAATGGATAATAACATTGTTACCTATAGTACAATAGTCATAAATAGTAACTCGAGGATAAATGATACAATTTTCACCTATTGTCACGTTATTTCCAATAATTACTCCTGGGAATATTTTCGTTCCTTTGCCAATTTTTACATTATCTCCTATAACCACATGTGCTCCAATTCCTACGTCCTTATCAATATCTACATTCTCTCCTAAGACTACTGTAGAATGTATCTGAGAAGGATAAGTCCTCCAATCAAAATACTTTAGCAATTTAGCCATAGCAAGTTTTGGACTCTTAACTTTTATATGATTCCTATTACTTTCTCCATCTAAAGGAATAACAAGAGCTCCGGCTTTTGTTTCCTCTTCTATTTTAGAAATATCTTTAGTTTCAAATACAAATACAATATCTCTTTCTGTGGCATCTTTCCATTCAGCAACCTTATCTATTTCTATATCTTCTCCCTTTAATTCGCCTTCAATAATTTTGGAAATCTCGCTTAACTTCATATAAACTCACCTTATTTGTTCAAATTTTTTAAAACCTCCTGAGTTATATCTATCCCACCCCATATTTTTATTCTCTTTTCCAAAACTACTGATAAATTTTTACTCTTAGCAATCCTCTCAATCTCCTTTTTAATCCTAGATCTTATCTCTTCTCGCGCTCTTTCGACAAAGTCCCCAAGTTTTCTTTCTTCCTTAGCTCTCAACTCATTTATTTCCTTTTCGCTTATACCTTTCTTTTTGTAGTTTTCTACTAATTTCTCAATGGTCTCTTGTCTCTTTTTAATTTCAGTCTGAACTCTCTTAGTTTCCTTATATTCCATAAAGACCTTAGAATAATCTACAAATCCAACACTAAATGTTTGATAAGAAGAAATAGAAGAAAAAGTAAATATTGTAGAGAGCAATATTATAACAAATCCCTTAATATAGCTCATAATTCTTACTTTCCAGAAAGTAGTTTTATAACCCTATCAGTAATATCCACTCCTCCCCAAAGTACGACTTCTTGTCCTTGTATAGATTTAGTCAAAACTGCTATATATCCTTCCTTCTTTGAAAGATCCGCAAAAATACCGTCTAAAGTCTTCCTTAAATTCTCAAGTACTTTTTCTACTGCTTGTTTGTAAGGTTGCAATTCTTTATCATACTGATCTGATAATTTTTTTATTTCATCCTGAGATTTTCCTGCTTTTTGAGCTTCTGTAAGTTTATTTAATCTGTCCTGATATTCCTGTTGATATTTATTATAAGCA
>CALHTV010000058.1 GCA_938039765.1 uncultured Dictyoglomus sp.
AAATTGACAGAAAAGCACTAAGAAATAAAATACTACAAAATGTATCTGGTTGGCAACAAAAACTCAATACCATAAAACAATCAACTCAACAAAAAATATCCAGAATACTTAGCTCCTTTAATAACGAAGTAATCAAGAAAGCAATGAATAGAACAAATTCAAGATTAATTAAAAATGTCCTTAGAACTTTTGGCGCAGTAACCAAAATAGCTAGCTCCTTAGCCTCACGAATTATAACTTTACTTGCTCCCAGAATAAATACCGCCATAAACGAAATCAAACCCACTTACTTAATTAAAACCAATTAAAAACTATACATTAGATGAGAAATTAGCTACCGTAGATAAAATTCAATGCAGGCTAAGGTTTAAGCTATCTTAATCTTTTTAAAACTGCCTTTTGAATTATAGAAAATCTATCCTTAACCCCAAAATCCTTGTAGAGACTTTCTGTTAAAGAACCATCTGGATAGTTCGTTTTCTCCTGAATAGCTATTAACTCCGTAACAACAAGCAAAAATTCTACAGTGAATTCTCCAACATTATCTAATTCTTTGAATCGTTCCACGTGTTCTTTTTTAAAGAATTGCAAGCTTGGAGGAAAGGAACTTACTGGTTTTATCTCCTTAATCATATTTAAAATATGGTTTCTTAGTTCTAAGGTTAGTTGCGAGTTGTAAGCAAGCTTGATATACATTTCTACTATTAAATGAACATGTGCTGGAGTACGTTCCTTTCTCCTGTTTGGTTCTTTAAATTTTACGATAAAATCGTAGGGGGATTCTGGTTTCCTACCTGGATAAACTCGAATCTCAATATTTTTCTCAGTTGTATAAATAACATCGTCTTTTGCCAAGAACCCAACTCTCCACATTTGGTAAGAAGATTTTAGATAGTAGTAAAGCGTTTGTAATATACGAAAGAGTATTTTCACTCTTTCACCTCGTAAACTATAATATATTGGTGAACTATTTTCAGATTATCAAGGTATATTTCGTTGTTTAAATCCGTAAATGCGGGGGCTACAATTATTATCTCCTTGAGAGAAAGGCTATCAAAGGTTAAAGAATCTATTATTCTTTTGGCAATAGGTTCTACATATTTACCTATTCTAACATCCTTAGCTTGAATTGCTAGAAAACCTCCCTTTTTTATAAAAGATAGTTCTAAACTAACAATCTTTTCCAATTCTTTCAGATAACCTTCTATAGCCTCAGGTGAAGGATTCTTCTCCATAAAGGGAAACTTTATAAAAAGTAGGTTTTTACTTTTTCGAACTCTTTTTATACTACTATTTTCTCTATTTTTCCTGTGGGTAAAAGATATTATAGTGTAATAACCACCTTTAGAATATCTACTAATTAGGTTCATTTCAATTTTAGTTTCCAATGATTCCTTTGGGAATAACCATACAGTAGTAGTTTCAAGCTTTTCTATATTTTGATCCAGAAGTATTTTTTTAAGTTTATAATCCAGATTAAATTCGCAGTTTTTAATTTCTTCATGTTTTGAAAAAGCTAGAATTTCTGGCTTTTCAAATATTAGTAAATACTCATGAGCTATTAGAAGAAAGTTATATTTTATACTATTTTTATACCAAAAGCCTGTAGTCTTACAATTATGTTGACGCTTAATAATAATCTCCTTTAACTCAAAGCCAGCTTTTAAATAAATATCCATAACTCTGAAACCTAAAGGAATTATGCTTTTTTTTCTTCTAAGGTCTCCTATTAGTATGGCACATTTTTTGCCTAGCTTTAGTACCCTAAAGCTTTCCCTAGCTACTTTATTCATTTCCTCTAAAAAGTCATCTACATCGTAACAAGACAGGTCGCCTGGTTTTGAATTTGTGTAACGTATTATGTTTGCATATGGAGGATGGCTACAGATCAAGTCCACAGAATTATCCAACAAAAAAGATAAATCCCTAGCATCACCCACCATTAGCTCCGGTTCATAGTGTTTGAAGTTTATTTCAAAATTCAATTTCTGCTTAGCTAATTCAATAGCTTTTTCATTAATATCAATAGCAATACATCTTCTTTCTAAAAGCTTGCATTCTATGGCAGTTGTGCCTGCACCACAAAAGTAATCCAAAACAAGATCGCCTGGGTTAGAATATTTAAGTATTATATTCCTTGGAATGTAAGGAGACCAATTTCCTCTATACTCTCCACTGTGTGTTACCCAATCACCTCTTTTTTTGAAACTCCATAGTGTGGTTTGTTCTTCTTTATAGTTTTCTGGATGAAGCTTTTTTATTTTTTTAGATGATTTAAGAGAGCTTATATTTAATCCATAGGTTTTAGTGATAAGCTTTTCTATATACCTGAGAGTTACACCATACTTTCGCCCTATTTCCACATCTGAAGTTCCTTTAAATTTCTCTTTCAAAATCGCTTCCTGGAGTTCTTTTTTGTTTCTAAAAGTTAATTTTTGGTTACTCATGTTATCTCTCCACACTTAAAATTTTATACGTTGGATAAGAAATTAGCTACATAGAAAAAACTCTTATATCTTATAAAAGTTATAGCCTATAGCATAAGTGCTAAGATAAATCAAAACACAAGTAAGATTCCTCCCGTCACTACTATGACTGGAATTCTCTATTTGCTTGATAACAGCCTATACCACCTGCCTCCTTGCCTATTGTATTTTCCTTTATAAACTATCACTACATCACATCCCCTATAATTCTTAACTACCCCATTTTCATCACATAATACCGTTAGGAACATTCCATAATTCAACTTCTCAAATTCCTCTACTTTCCCATTATGCACATTTCATATAAAAACTACTTATTCAAATAAAAATCTAGGATCTACTTTTAATATTTCATGGCTATAAAAGGGTTCGGCATACTGGGTCCTTGCCAATAATCCCCAATACCTAGCAAATGTCTTTATATATTCCTCTACCTGAAAATCA
>CALHTV010000059.1 GCA_938039765.1 uncultured Dictyoglomus sp.
AAATTACAAAGCCTTCTTTGGAAATCTAAGCGCTAATATTTTTAGGATTGGTTTCTACTATGAAAAAATACAAGGTGAGCGAATTTTTAATAAGTATATAATTGCAAAACTTTACGAAGGACAGAGCTTTAAACCTTTTAAGTTTTATTTAGACTCTGAAGAAAAGCTCCCTTTATTTCTTTGCAAACCATTGGAGGGTCAAACTAATGGCGGAAATCTTGGCAAAGAGTGATGGGACCAGCTTAAGAAAGCACACACAAGGGCTTCTAAAACAGATGGAAAATTTATTTAGGTTAGTCGGGAATAAATTCACCAATATCAATGGGGAACGCCTTGAAAAAATGCTAAGAATTTCTATCTTTGCCCACGACCTTGGAAAGGTTTCTCCATCCTTTCAAATTAAAGTTGTCAATCGGGAATATGACCCTAAAAGGCCGTTTCCTGATATACCGCATAGTATTTTTTCTTTATTATGGATTAATGAAGAAAAACTTGACAAGCTCCTGGATGATAATGGTACAAAAGGATGCTTAAAGAAAGAAGACTTTAAAAGAATAATCCTATCTGCAGTGGCTTTTCATCATTGGAGAACCAACTTTGATAGCATTATTTTAGGAAATGATGAGAACTTTGTTAGGGCAATTGAGTGCGTATTACACGATAAAGAATTTAGGGAAAAACTTCTTAAAAATTTAAAAACACAATTTAATCAATTACAGGAATGTGAAGATCTTCTGGATTTATTAGATTTCAATGAGGATTTAGCCTATAATATATGTGCCCGCAAAGACCTTTTTGCCTATATTATACCACCTTATAGTAATTTCTATCTTCCCTATAGGTTAGGATTGAATGAGCTTTATAAAGCATACTCAACAATTGTAGCTGGACTTTTGATAAGAATAGACCATTTTACATCTTTTGTTCAGAAGGAGAAAATGAATAATATATCCATAGAAAAAGAATCACTATCTAAGGATAAAATAGAGGGGGCTCTTGAGAAGAAATTTGGTGAAAGTTTTTGGCAAAGAAATGTTTTAGAAGAAAATTTAGATAAAAATATTATCCTTGTGGCTCCTACAGGATCTGGCAAAACTGAATTTGCCTTTCTTTGGGGAGCAGGAGAAAAACTTTTTTTCACTTTACCGTTAAGAAGTGCGGTAAATTCTATTTTTGAAAGAGCCAAAAAGCTTTTTGGTGAAGACGAGGTGGGGCTTTTGCATTCTGATGCAGATGTTTATCTTTATGAAAATTCCACAGACTATGAGGGAGAAAGGTTAAGAGTTCTTGATATGGCTCGCCATTTGGCTTTTCCTGTTTTGATATCAACGGGAGATCAGATTTTTCCCGCTGCTTTGAAATATCCGGGATATGAAAAAATATATGCCACCTTAGCTTATTCCAGATTGGTTATAGATGAGGTTCAAGCTTATGACCCAAGGGCTGTAGCGCTTATTGTTAAGCTTATTGAGGATGTGGTAAAACTCGGAGGAAAGTTTTTACTTATGACGGCTACATTGCCAAGTTTTGTGAAAAAGCAATTGGAAGAAAGAATAGGGAAAGAAAATTTTGTAGAGATTGATAAGTATGAGGAATATAAGGATGTGGAAAAACATAAAATCCAAGTAGTTGAAGGCGATATAGAGGATAAAGTGGATGATATTATTAAAAGTGCAGAAGAAGAAAAAAGAGTCTTGGTTATCTTAAACACCGTTGAAAAAGCCCAAGAGTTATATAAGAAAGTTAGAGAGAGTTTGAATGAAAAGAATAAAGATATATATTTAAAGCTTATCCATTCTCGTTTTACTTTAGAAGATCGTAAAAAAATTGAAGAAGAGATCTACGAAAAATTCAAAAATCCTAAACCAGAAAATGAAGAGGAAGGCAAAATACTTGTTGCCACCCAAGTAGTGGAAGCTTCCCTTGATATTGATGCAGATATTTTATATACAGAATTAGCTCCCATTGATGCTCTTGTGCAAAGAATGGGGCGAGTTTATAGGCGATTTAAAGAAGGTAAGGTAGATCTTGAAGAGCCAAATGTAATTGTGGTATGTGATAAGAAGAATCTCTCTTCAGGCGCTGGTAAAGTTTATCATAAGGACTTGTTAATTTTGTCTTGTGCCTTACTGTTAGATCTCGAAGAAATGCATAGAGAGGTAGAGCAGGGGGAATCCGCGTATAAAGAATTTATAAAAGATCTAGAAAAAAAGATTGAAAATTATAATTTTCCTAAGGAATTCACATTACCAGAGACCAGAAAAAAGGAACTGGTTGAGGATCTATATAAAAAATTAAGCCCGTATTCCAATTACATGAAAAGGTTTTATGAAACCTTGGAGATACTTGATGCTGGATATCAGTCAGATTACAAAGAGGAAGCTTTGAAAGTGTTTAGGGAAATATATAGTGTACCAGTTATTCCAGAGGATAGAATTAATGATTTAAAGAATAAGTTGTCAGAATTTATTAAAAAAAGCTCTGTAGATTATACATCTTTTAAAAAGGACATTTTAGCAAAATTTGTCATAGATTTGGATTATAGGTATTTACTTAGGAGAGGTAGAAGTCCAAAGGATGCATCCTACATAGTAAGCTATCTGGAGCTTGAGGAACATGAGAAAAGGGAGGAAGATAAGGAAAAGGAGGAACATAATAAAAGGAAAGTTATTAGCTGGCTAAAGGATATTTATATAGTTGACTATTACGCTTATGATGAGGATTTAGGCGCTTATAGTAAGGATAGGATTAAAGATTTAGGATTGGAAAAGTCATCAAACTAAAGCTATAAGGAAATTACTGATAACGTTCTCTAATCCTTGCCTTTCAAGCTTTCCGCGAAGAGGGTTTTGGGGTGATATGAAGCTGGATGAGATGTATCAAAACTTAGAAGCACTTTGACATTTCATCTCAATACACAACTGGAGGTTCGCGGAAAATTAACTTCATTTGAACCACTTTACGAATTCCTAAAAGTGTTGTATATTAATAAATAGCTTTATAGGTAGAGTGTTGGGTTATATCTGAACGGTGTGGGATGTAAAGGAGGGGGAATAAATCACAAAAAATGCCAAAAGTTTTATAACTTAAATAACATGATAAAGCAAAGAGAGCCCATAGTAGCCATTGCCACACCCTTTGGTGAAAGCGCCATAGGGGCTATAAGGCTGTCAGGCTTGGGAGTTTTAGAGAAGATAAAAGACCTATTGATTATGAAAGGAGAGCCCAAGCCAAGGTATGCCCACTTTGTAAAACTAAAGGATCAAGGGGGAGATATTCTTGACGAGGGTATATTAATCTACTATCCCTCTCCAAAGAGCTATACAGGCGAGGATATGGTGGAG
>CALHTV010000060.1 GCA_938039765.1 uncultured Dictyoglomus sp.
ATTATACTTTCCCATCTTTCTTCAGTTCTTTTTATAGGACCTGTAAAACTTTTAGCATATTTCTCATAAACAGGCTTAATAATTCTCCAATCTTCAAGGCTTATTCGTTTTACTTTTTCAAATTCTTTAAACTTTGCTAAATTATAAGTTTCTCTCGTATATCTTTTTTGAAATCCTGTAAGCTCCCATCCAAATAATCTGTAAAACTCAAAGGAAAAGGGATAGAGAGCAGAAAAAATTAATTCTTTTTCTTTTGATATTTTTATAGCCTCCTTTAAAAGATAATGTACATAGCTTTTTCCTCTATATTCAGGAAAAGTTGCGACTCCTCCTATTCCGCTAAGAGTTGCAATTTCCCCTCTTATATAAAATTCAAAAGGAATAATGCTTAAAGCAGAAACAAGTTTATTGTTTTCAAAAATCCCTATACAATTTCTTATACTCCTCTCATTAACCCAAGTACTTACCTGTTCATAAGGAAGTATAAAAGATTGACTCCAGAGTTCTATAAGTTCATCTATATGCGAAGGGTTTAAGACTTCAATTTTCATGTTTCTTCTCCTTTTAGCTTTGTGTATATCAATTTCACTAATGTATCACCTTTAAAAGGATAATCTTCAGTTACCTCCCAAAACATTACTCCTCCAAGGTTATTTTTAAGTACATATTCACATTTTACACTAATAGATTCTTCATCATCATAGGAGTACATAATATTTTCTTTTGTATTCCAAAGCCAGGGAACCTTTGCGTAGTTATCTCTGAATTTTTTGTAGTCTGGGTTATTTTCTAAAACTCCTTTTATAAAGAAGAAAGGATTAGTTCCTGAGGGATTATCATTGTCAAATATTCCATAAGGAATTCCTTTTACTTTCGCAAAAAGTCCATTGTTGTCATTATTCTCAAGGATCCATCCTTTACCATAAAAGGGGATTCCGAGTATTATTTTCTCAGAAGGTACGCCTAATTTTAGATATTCTTTTACTGCAAAATCACAATTTAATTTTTCCCTGCTTATCGGATCAGGATCATTAGGGTTTCCATAAAGAGGAGAATGATGGTTAGAATATTTATCCCATATTCCATGAAAATCGTAGGTCATTAAATTTATAAAGTCGATATAGGTATGATATTTATCTGGTTCTGTATTGGGAATGATGCTATAATTTGCAGGTGCAGCGATGGTAAGTAAATATCTTTTACCTGTCTTATTTTCCATATTATCTAAAAATTCTCTTAAGGATTTTAGTAATAAGGTGAAGTTCTCTTTATCTTCGGGTCTTGAAGTTTCATTTTCAGGTCCACCACTTACTGGAAACTCCCAGTCTATATCTATTCCATCTAAATCATACTCAATTATTACCTCTTTAAAGCTTTCTGCAAATTCTTTTCTTGATTTTTCATATAAAGATATATCAGAAAATCCCTCAGAGCCTCCCCATCCTCCTACTGATATGAGTACTTTTACTCCTACGAAATTACTTTTATACTCTTTGATCTTAGTCATATTCTTAATAAAATTTTTCTCATTCATAGGATGAAATTTTCCATCTTTTATTCTTCCAAAGGCATAGTTTAAATGAGATATATATTTCCATGGGACATTTTCTACAGAATAACCCATATACTCATCATCAGTTTTCCATTCCGGAAAATAAGCCACAATTTTTTTATCCATTTGTAAACGCTCCTTATTAATAATTTTTACTTAATTTTAACATAAAATCTTTAAGATTTTACATCCTTTTAATTGCTGTTTAAAAAGTTTCAACTATCCTATAACCTGGGAAGGAGGTGACATAGAGTAAAAATATAAAAAATTTTTATGAGAAGGGGGTATGAAAAATGAGGTTTGATCGTGTTCTTTCTAAAATTCTTTTAGTGTTCTTTCTAATTTTAACTTTGCTTTTCTTCTCTCCTAATATAACTGCTACTTCATCTTTATCTCTTTATAAAGGTCAGCCTATAAAATACATCTTTTTGTTTATTGGAGACGGAATGGGGCTTAACTCAATTTATCTTACAGAGATGTATTTAGGAAGTGTTTCTAAGTTAAATCCTCCCTCAGTTGAGAAACTTAGTTTTACTAAATTTCCTAATTTAGGATACATGTCTACCTTTGCAGCAGATAGTTATATTACTGATTCTGCTTCTGCTATAACAGCTATGCTTGCAGGAAAGAAGACCAATGATGGTGTGATAAATATGGATTCGGAGAAGAAGACGAAGTACAAGAGTATTTTTGAGATGGCAAAGGAACTTGGAAGAAAGATTGGAGTAATAACTAGTGTTTCAATTGACCATGCAACTCCTGCAGGATGTTATGCTCATCAACCAAGTAGAAATAATTATTACGAGATAGCTTTAGAACTTACAGATAGTGGTTTTGATTTCTTTGGTGGGGGAGGCTTTATCCAACCTAATGGGAAAGATGGAAAAAGTAGAAGTATATATGAAATATTAAAAGAGAAAGGTTATAAAGTTGTGAGTAAAGAAGAGGATATATTAAATCTTAAACCAGGCGAAGGTAAAATTGTTGCTATAAATCCTGTTTTAGATTCAAGCAAAGCTCTACCTTTTGCTATAAATAGGCTTAACAATATGAAAGTAGGCCTTTCTTTAGCAGATTTTGTAAGAAAGGCGATAGAATTATTAGAAGGACCAAACGGATTTGTTATAATGGTTGAAGGGGGAAAGATAGATTGGGCTGCTCATGCTAATGATGCTGGGGCTTTGATCTATGATATTTTAGATTTTGATAGCGCAATTAGAGAGGCAATTAATTTTTATAAGAAACATCCAACGGAAACTCTTATTATAGTCACTGCTGATCATGGAACTGGAGGCTTAAGTATTGGATATGCTGGTACCCGTTATATGACTTATCCTTGGTTACTTTCAAGGCAAAGGATATCTTATGATGAATTTTCTAAGATTGTAGCTGAATACAGGGAAAAGACTCAAGGAAAAGGAAGTTTTGAAGATTTTGTACCTCTTATTACTCAATATTATGGTCTTGAGCTTTTAGATGAGGATACTATTAAGAAATTGGAAGGAGAAGCAAAGAAAGGTGATTCTAATTCAGAGGTAAGATTAAAACTTGCTCTGACTAAGGACGAGTTAGAAGAATTAAAAGAAGCCTTTCAATTAAGTATGCTTCAGCCAAAGGAAAGACCTTCCAATCAAAGGATATATCTGCTTTATGGAGGATATGAACCATTAACGATAGCAGTAACTAGGATTTTGAATAGAAAAGCTGGTATAGGTTGGACTACTTATTCACATACAGGAGAACCTGTGCCTATTTATGCCATAGGAAAAGGAGCACATATTTTTAATGGATATTTTGATAATACTGATCTATATAGAAAAATTTGTAGTTTGCTTGGTTTAGATCCCTATAAAGATAATAGAATATCAATATTAGGTTCTAAAGAACTTGTTTCTGTGAGGTAGGAATTATAGGGGAGGGAAGAGGAAAAATTAATCTTCTCTCCCCTGTTTCTTAAAGAGAATTTATAGAGAGGAGGACTATTAAAAATGTTTAATATGGTAGTTGAGGGATATTTAGAAAGATTGGATTTTTTAACCTTAATAGGATTTCTTTCTTATTCAAATAAAACTGGTATTCTACAGGTAAGTGTAGGTTTAGAAGATGGCTTGATCTTTTTTAGAAATGGAGAAATTTTAGACGCTTATTTTAATTCTAAGTATGGAGAAACTGCTTTAGTAGATTTAATCATAAATTATCCCTTAATAAGTTTTCGTTTCTTTAATACTAAGATAGATAGAGAAAAAAGAATAGAAAAATCTTCTGAGAGATTAATACTTGAACTTCTAAAAGTTTTAGATGAAAATAAGAATAAAGAGATTTTAGTAATGGGAGGCCAAATATGAAGAAGAAAATTTTATTTATATGTACTCACAATTCAGCTCGTTCTCAAATGGCAGAAGGTATTGTAAATGCATTATATGGAGATAAATTTGAGGCTTTTTCTGCAGGAACAGATCCCCGAGGGGTAAATCCTTTTGCAATAGAAGTTTTAAAAGAAATAGGTATTGATATATCCCATCATAGAAGTAAAAGTATTGAGGAATTTAAGGGAGAAAAATTTGATTATGTGGTGACTGTTTGTGATAATGCAAAGGAGAATTGTCCGTATTTTCCTGGGGGAGAAAAGTATATTCATAGAGGCTTTATGGATCCTGCAAGCATAGAAGGTACCTATGAAGAGAAATTAGAGGCTTTTAGAAAAGTTAGAGATGAGATTCTTAAGTGGATAAAAGAATATTTTATTGAAAATAAAGAAGAAGGGATAATTCTCTTTACTCCTAGCTTTTAAAAACTGAGGAATGAAAGCTATGTTTAAGGAAAGGTTAAAGAAGTTAGAAGAGAGCTTAAATCTTTTAAAGGAGTTTTATAATAACTATAAATTAGAAGATGTGAAGAAAGATAAAATACTTCAATGGGCTTTGAAATACGGAATATATCTATGGTTTACAGGTGTAGGAGAAGTAGCATGTGGAGTTGTAGATGAGAAAAAATTAGGAAATGCCAAAAATTATAAAGAATGTATAGCAATTTTAGGAGACAATAATATATTGAACAAATTCTTAGCAGAAAAATTGATATCTATAATTGGAATAAGAGATCTCTTAAAAAGACCTTTTATTGAGATAGACTTAGAGAAGCTCTACACTCTCATAGAGAAGGAAGAGATATATCAGGATTTTATTACATCTTTAAAGGACAAGCTTAAATAATTTTTTACTTTTCTAGGAAAGAAAAGATCTCTTCTAAGTCAGGGAGCTCTCTTAAGGGATATATTTTAAAGAATACTATACTACCTTTTTCATCTATTACTATATTTGCTCTTTCTGAAAAGCCATCTTCCTCTCGGAAAATGTTGTATAATTTAGCTACTTCTCCGTGGGGCCAAAAATCTGATAAAATTTTGAGTTTTTTTAATCCTAAATTTTCAGCCCATGCCTTTTTGGAAGGTACCGGATCAACACTTATTCCTATGGGAATAGTATTTAATTCTATAAATTTATTATAGTTTTCCTCTAAAGAGAGCATCTGTTTTGCACATACGGAGGTCCAAGCTAACGGATGAAAGGAAAGAAGGATTCTTTTGTTAGCATAGTCAGATATTCTGAAAATTTCTCCATTTTGATCTTTTAAAGAAAAGACAGGAGCAAGAGTATTTATATCTAAACCTTTTTGTTTTTTCATTTTTT
>CALHTV010000061.1 GCA_938039765.1 uncultured Dictyoglomus sp.
TTTAAAATCTCAACTCTTTGAGCTTCTCCTACGGATAGGTTTTCAACTTTCGAATATAAATCAATTTTAAAACCTGTTGTTTTTATTAATTCATTTAGCAAGTTTTCTGCCTTTTTTAGATCTAAAAAGATACCATTTTTAATTTCTGCCCCTAAGATTATATTTTCTATAACCGTAAAGGGGGGAATTAGCATGAAGTGTTGATGAACCATACCTATTCCATTATCTATAGCATCTCTTGGAGAGTTGAGAACTACTTTTCTACCTTTTATGTAAATATCACCTTTATCTGGCTTATATAAACCATATAATATTTTCATCAGGGTTGATTTTCCTGCTCCATTTTCTCCTACAATTGCATGGATTTCACCAGGGTGAATGGAAAGATTTACATCATCATTTGCTACCACCCCAGGGAAAATTTTAGTTATTCCTTCAAGTTTAATAATTTCTCTCACAAAAAGACCTCCCTTTTTAAACCCCCTCTCCCTAATAGGGAGAGGGGATGTTGTTATGTTAAATTACTTCAAAAATTTCGCTTTAAATTCTTCAAAGGTTTTGCTATTATATGGTACAGTTAATTTTTTAGCAATTATATTTTTCTTTATTTCTTCAACTTTTTGTATTACTCTAAGAGGAAGTAGTTTAGTCTTTTCATAGTCAACTCCATTATTACTAAGACCAAAAACTCTAATTCCAGCCTTAAATTTACCTTCTTTAACGTCTTTTATGGTCTCGTAAACAGCTACATCTACTCTTTTCAACATACTTGTAATAATTCTATCAGGCATAATCCAAGATTGAGGAGAGTCTACACCTATAGCATATTTTTTAGTCTCCTTTGCGGCTTCAAATACTCCCTCTCCTGATGCACCAGAAGCATGATAAATTATATCTGCTCCCTGCTTATATTGGGCTAATGCTAATTCTTTTCCTTTTACGGGATCTTTAAATGCCTCACCAGTGACGCCAATATAATTGATCAACACTTTAACCTTTGGATTTACATACATTGCTCCAGCTTTATAGCCAACCTCAAATTTATGAATTAAAGGTATATCCATTCCACCAACAAAGCCAATTATATTACTCTTAGTCATCATACCTGCAATTGCTCCTACAAGGAAAGACCCTTCGTGTTCGTTGAAAACTAAAGAAGATACATTAGGTAAACCCTCTATTACTCCATCTACAATAGCAAACTTAACTTTAGGAAAGTCTTTTGCTACCGCTGTAATAGCATCAGTAAATAAAAATCCAACTCCAACTACTAAATCGTAATTTTGCTCTGCTAAAGTTCTTAGTAGTTCTTCCCTATTAGCTCCACCTGGACCTGGTTCTAAATCTTTTCCTTCTACTTTAAGTACTTTTATGGCTCTCTGGAGACCATTATAAGCTGCATCATTAAAAGATTTATCGCCTCTTCCCCCAACATCGTATACAATACCTACCCTTATTGTTCTCGCAGAAAAACCAATAGAAGTCAACATTAAAAGAGAGGCTACTAGAAATAATACAAACAACTTACGCATCTTAAAACCTCCTCCGTCGAGATTGTTTGATTTCAGACCTAAAACTTTTTCCAAAATCATTAATTAAATATTTTTAAATTTCATCACCTCCCCTTAATACTCTCCTAGGTTTACCCTCTCCTTGAGAAGCTACGTATCCTTTTTCTTCTAATATATCTAATAATCTTGCTGCTCTATTATATCCTATACTAAGCTTTCTTTGAATATAGGAAGTAGAGATAGTCTTCCTACCTTTTAAGAGCTCTAATACCTTCGACAAAAGAGGGTCTTCTGAAATATCAGATTCTTCTTGTTCTTTTTCTTCTTCTAAATTTTCAAATGAAATAGGTTCGTAATTTGGCTCAGGTATATTTTCTAAGATATAATTCACTACATTTTTTATATCCTTTTCATCCACATAAGGAGCTTGTAATCTTATAGGATAACTACTAGTTATAGGATGATATAACATATCTCCTCTCCCAATTAACTTTTCAGCTCCACTATCGTCTAAAATAATCCTTGAATCAACCTGGGAAGATACAGCAAAAGCAATTCTTGATGGGATGTTAGCTTTAATTAAGCCAGTTATTACATCCACTGAGGGTCTTTGAGTAGCAACCACAAGATGAATACCAGCAGCCCTCGCTTTTTGAGCCAATCTGCATATTAAATCTTCAATCTCTTTAGGAGAGGTCATCATAAGATCATTAAGCTCATCAATTATTATTACGATGTAAGGTAAATTCTCAGTTGCTAACCCTAGATTTTTAAATTCTTCAATATTTCTAACTTCATATTTTTCAAATAGTTCATATCTTTTCTCCATTTCAATAATAGCCCATCTAAGAGCAAAAATTGCTTTTTTAGGTTCATTTACTACTTGATGTCTCAAATATCTTCCTAAGAGTTTGTTATATATTGATAACTCAACTCTTTTTGGGTCAATCATGAGAAAATTTAAAGTAGTAGGGGTATTTTTGTAGAGAAGGCTCAATACTAAAGAGTTAATAAACATGCTTTTGCCTGATCCTGTTGTGCCTGCAATTAACAAATGAAGCATTTCAGATAAATTACCCACTTTTATATTTCCTACAAGATCTTTTCCTAAAGCTATAGTTAAAGGATGAATCGAAGTTTTAAAAATATCGCTTTCTAATAATTCTCTCAAATAAACTTTCATAGGTTTACTTCTAGGAATCTCAATTCCTATAACAGATTTTCCAGGAACAGGCGCCTCAAACCTTACACTAGGAACAGCAAGAGCTAACGCTATATCGTTAGAAAGAGATAAAATTTTACTTACTCTTATTCCAGGAGCAAGAGAGAGATTATACCTAACAACTGAAGGACCTATATTCCAATCTTTAACTTTTGCATCTATCTTAAAGCTTTTTAAAGTTTCTTCCAAATTCTTTGCTACTTGTGCATAGTCTTCATTTTCTGTCTTAGAAGGTGAGTAAGACAAAAGAGATGTAGGTATAGAAAAATCAAACTTTTGAGTTCTGTACTCAATAATTTTTACTGATTTTTTTTCCTTCTCCTCTACTTTGGTTTGGATTACTTTATCTTTTTTTTGAGAAAATCTTTTATCTCTTTCTAACGATATAGCGTTAGCTCTTGCTGTTCCTAGTGTAAGGTTTGAGGCGCCTGTTCCTGGAAAAT
>CALHTV010000062.1 GCA_938039765.1 uncultured Dictyoglomus sp.
AGAAATTTTAAAAGATAAAGGTGTAATGACAGAGGAAATAAAGTTGAGGGAAGAAAATATACAAAAGGCTAATGTACCATTAGAACTTCCTCTTGGTTATTCTTTAATAAGGTATTATACAATACTTGACAAAGATGAAAAGGTTGTTCGGTACTTTAAGTATACTGACGGATTAAATGATATGTCTTTTTTCAAAGGTTTTATGCCTTTTAGAATTCCGGGTAAATATATTGAGATAGGACAATTTCGGGTTTTTTATGATTCAAATATCTTATGGAAGTCAGTAGCATGGAATAAAGAGAATAATTTCTATTTGTTGATAGGAGATTTTCCGACTAATTTTTTAGAAGCTTTCATAACTGCTTTTGTAAAAATTCTGAAATAACTAGCTTTTTGAGGAAGCAAAAGCTTAAACATCGTTTACATTCTCTTTTGCCATGTTCTACAATTAGAGCATGATATTCTTGAAAAAGTTGGTAAATTGGAAAAAGAGATTCATGAAATATATTCTGTAAAGCATCGTAAGATTTTCTATTACTTACGATACCTAAACAAGAGAAAATTTTTTTAGTATAATTATCAATTACAAAAATAGGTCTATTTAAAGCATATAATAATATTGAGTCTACTGTTTCTTTTCCTAATCCTTCAATTTTTAATAATTCCTCTCTTAAGTAACTAGTTGGGAAGGTATTCATATATCCGAGATCGCCTTTGAACTTGTTTATGAAAATATTTATAAAACTTTTTAATCTTTTAGTTTTTATTTTGTAAAATCCAGATGGCTTGATTAAAGTAGATAGTTCTTCTTCTGAAAGGTAATATAACTTAAAAGGATCTAATAGTTTTTCCTTTTTAAGATTATTTATAGATTTTTCTACATTTCTCCAATTAGTGGCCTGAGTTAAGATAGCGCCAACTATTATTTCAAAGTTAGTCTCTGCAGGCCACCAATATTGAGGTCCATATTTATAAAAAAGTATTTTAAAAATTTCTTCTATAAGGTTCAATGTCTAAAATGTCTTGTTGGTATCATTACTAATATTATTCCGTGTTTTTCGGCTGTCTCAATAACTTCTTTATCTCTTATAGAGCCTCCAGGCTGAATAATTGCTTTTATTCCATATTTTGCGGCCAATTCTACAGAGTCTGGAAAAGGGAAAAAGGCATCAGAAGCCAAGTAAGCATGTTGAGCTTTTTCCCCTGCTTGTTCTAATGCTATTTTAACAGAGTTTACTCGATTCATCTGACCTGCTCCAATTCCTAAAGTCTGTTTATTTTTACTAACAACAATAGCGTTAGATTTTACATGTTTTACTACTTTCAATGCAAAAATAAGTTCTTCCATATCTTCTTTTGTGGGCTCCTTGGAAGTTTTTATTTCATAGCTCTCAAAAAGTAGCTTATTAAAAGATTGAACTAAAAAACCTCTTTTCAATGAGCGTATCTCAAAGGGATTCTCTGAAATATCTTCTCTAGGTTTAATAACTCGTAAATTCTTTTTTAGAGAGAAAACCTTTAAGGCTTCTTCAGTATAACTAGGAGCAATTATAACTTCAAAAAAGTGATTGGTTATTTCTCTTGCAATATCTTCATTTATTTCAAAATTACAAGCTACGATACCACCATAAGCAGAGATAGGGTCTCCTTCGAAGGCTTTAACAAAAGCCTTTATTGGCTCAGTATCTGAAGCTACGCCACATGGGTTATTGTGTTTTATTATAGCAACTGTAGGCTCTGAGAATTCCCTTATTAAATCCCAGGCAGAATCTACATCTAAGAGATTATTGTATGAAAGCTCTTTCCCTTGATATTTTACAAAAGGAATTTCAGTATTGTTTATGACATAAAAACCTGCTTTTTGCTGAGGATTTTCCCCATATCTCAGTTCAAGTTTCTTTGTAAGGTTGAGAATAATATTTTCTTCTCCTCCTAAATAATTACAGATAAGACTGTCATAATTGCTAGTTATAAAAAATGTTTTTATGGCCATTTTTCTTCGAAACCCCATATCTTCTTTTCCTTCTTTTAGATATTGAATTACCTCATCATAAAATTCAGGAGAAGGTACTACAAGTACGTATGGAAAGTTTTTTGCAGCTGCCCTTAGCAAAGACACTCCTCCAATATCAATGTTTTCTAAGGCTTCTTCTAGTGTGACTTCTTCCTTAGATATAACTTTAGCAAAAGGATAAAGATTGCAAACTACAATATCAATGAGAGGAATGTTTTCTTTTCTTAGATTCTCCATATCTTGAAGGTTATCTCTTCTTGCTAATATTCCAGCAAAAATTTTAGGATGAAGAGTTTTTACTCGTCCTCCAATAAGTTCAGAAAATCCTGTGAGCTCTGAAGTTTCTTTGACGTTAAATCCTTTTTCTTTTAAATATTTTGCTGTAGATGTGGTAGCAAGGAGGTTATATCCTCTATTTACTATCTCTTTGCATAACTCTTCAATATTACTCTTATCCCAGACACTAATGAGAGCGTAATTCATTCTTAAAAGGATCCCTCCTTAATCTTATTGTTTTTTAAACTCGTCAGGATTCAAGCTTTGTAGAAGCTTAGTAAGTTCTTCTTCTGCACTATATTCCTCCACGAATCCTGCTTCTTCTAGTATTTTAGAATCCACAAAAATTGGAGAACTAGTCCTCAAAGCAAGGGCCATAGCATCTGAAGGTCTTGAATCTATTTCTAAAACCTTGCCATCTAAGTTAAGATAGATATTAGCATAAAAGGTATTCTCTTTTAATGAATGAATAAATACTTTTTCAACCTTTACTTTTAAAGTGTCTAAAATATTTTTTATAAGATCATGAGTTAGAGGCCTTCCAATATCTATTTTTTCTAAGGCAATGGCTATAGCATTGGCCTCGAAAGGTCCAATCCATATAGGGAGAAATCTTTTTCCCTCTTTTTCTCTAAGAATGACTACAAACTGATTAGTTTGTGGATCTAGACTTAGACCTACAATATAAACCTCTACCATCATAAAAAATTCACCTCTTTTAAAGTAGGTGTTTTTTTTTATCTTAACCTAAATATATAGGTTTGTAAATTATATGGTATGGTATAATTTTCTCTATTATGAGAAAAGCAGAAGAAATAAAGGGAATAATTGTTTTATTATTGACGACCTTTATATGGGGAACTACTTTTTCCTTTACTAAATTGGCTCTTTTATATTTTACTCCTTTCTTCCTATTATTCTTAAGATTCACTTTAGGGCTTGTTACTTTATTTTTGTACTCACATTTTAAGAGACAAAAAATTTTGCTAAGTCGTTCAGGCATTATATTAGGTATGCTAAACTTCTCAGCTATAGCTTTTCAGACTTTTGGACTTCGTTATACATCTGCTACGAAAACTGCTTTTATAACTGGGCTTTCAGTGATATTTGTGCCTTATTTAGAGAGTGTAGTTTTTAAGAGCAAAATATATTGGAATCTTTGGCTTGCAGTATTTTTCGGTTTCTTAGGGATGACTTTTTTAAGTGCTGATTTTTCAAGTTTTGAACGAGTAAATTGGGGAGATCTCTTGGTTTTTATATGTGCTATTTTGTATGCTGCACAGATAGTTTATATATCATATATAGTTAAGAAAAAAGAGGTTTTTGATCTTGCTTTTTCAGAAATCCTTTTTACTGCAGTTTTTGCTTTTTTGTTTTTTTTATTATTTGAACCAAGAAACCTCCCCATTATTTTTATTGTAAAAAATTCTTGGCCGATTATCTATTTAGGAGTTATTGCCACATCTATCACTCTTACCCTACAACTTGTTAGACAAAAATATGTTTCTCCTACAAAATCTGCTTTAATATATAATTTGGAGCCTGTTTTTGCTACAGTTTTTGCTTTAGTAATTCTTTCTGAAAAATTAACTTATTTTCAGACACTTGGAGCCTCATTTATATTACTATCTTTGTTTATATCTATCCCCTCATTCCCTCAAAATAACTAGAAATATTAGAGATTGATAATAAAGCATAAGTAATTGCAGAGTTTATTCCAGCTTTTATTATATTGAAAGGTATGATAACAGGGAGGATAAGAGGATAAATTGTACTTCTTGGGACTCCTAGGTATATAGGAGTGACTATTATATTAGCTATTGCCATTACTCCTGCCATGCTTAGGGTCCCAAATATTAAAGAAAGAATTAGGTTTTTATTTTTTTTGTAGGCTAATCCTGCAACTGTAATTAGTGTTCCTGAAGCTAAGAGATGCATAAAGGCTCCAATTGGTCCACCTTGTCCTGTGATTATAGCCATAAGGATTGCTACGATAATGGTTGATAGAAGACCTTCTAATATTCCTATTTGAGTTGAAATTAGTAATAAGGGAATATCTGCTGGATCATAAAGAAGATATGGTGCTTGAGGAAGAATTGGAAAGTAAATGGTTATGGATAATATTATGGACAGAGCAGTAAGAATAGAAACAAAAACCAGTTTTTTAGTACGCATCTCTACACCTCCTATAATATAGTAAAAGCCCTGGAGGTGTTTAACCCCCAGGGCTTTTTTAGCAAAAAATTAAGTTACCTTCTCCCATCCGGACTATACCGTCGGCCCTGGAATTTCACCAGGTCTGCAAACCCTTTTAAGGCTTGCTCGCAGGCTTAGGCATCTCCTCTATATTACTAGAGATGCCATCACTGCCGGTCGGGAATTGAGAGGATTTCTCCTCTCTCACCCTGCCCCGAAGGTAACACCTTATTTCAATATGATAACACTAAGTTTTAAGATTTTCAATAGATAGTTCGGAGGGATAAGCTATAATTCCTACTGTACCAGGTCCTGCATGTACACTTAGAGCAGCGCTTAATTTGTTAATTAAGACTTCTTTCAGTTCAAAATATTTTGTCAACTCTTCTTTTAATTTCTCTATTTCGTCTAAAGCTTTTGCATGTAAAAAGCCTACGTTTAAGCTTCTTTTATTTTTAAAAAATTCCTGCATGTGAGAGATTATTTTCTGGTATGCTTTTATTCTTCCCATTGCTTTGTCTAATGCTATAATTACACCTTCTTTATCTACAGAGATAATAGGATTTATTTTCAACATTTCTGCTAATAAATATTTTGCTTTTCCAATTCTACCTCCAGCTGCAAGAAATTTAAGGGTATCATTAGTGAAAGCATGAAATAGGTTTTTTCTTATATCACTTATATGTTTAATAGTTTCTTTAATTTTTAATCCCTTAAGAGCAGCTTTAGCAGCTTCGATAGCCATAAAACCTGTTCCTAAAGAAGCACTTTTCGAATCTATGACTTCTATTTCGTAATTAGGATTTTCCTCTTTTAACATGTTTTTTGCCATGCTTGCTGCCTGATAAGCTCCGCTCCCCCAAGAAGTTAGGTGTATACTTAGTATAGCTTTTCCTTCTTCTAATATTCTTTTAAATATTTCATAATATTCTCCTACACCAGGACATGCAGTTTTAGGGAGATTATCAGTATTTTTGAGGTTTTCAATATAATTCCAAACATCTTCTGGGGTTATATCTATATTTTCTTTATATGATTTATTTTGTAAATGAATATAGTAAGGTACAATTTCAATCTCTAATCTTTCGGTTATTTCTTTAGGAATATCAGAAGTAGTATCAGTTATCACTTTGAAATAAACATTTACTATTTTTTGCATCTTTTCCTCCTATTAAGAATTTACATTTCGATGTTATATTATAACAATAAATTATAAAAAACAAGAAAGGAGGAAAAATTATGGAGTATCCTAAAACTAAAGAAGAGGTATTAAAATTTGTAAAGGAAAAGGATATTAAATTCATTGAGCTATGGTTCTCAGATGTACTCGGATATTTAAAAAGTTTTACAATAACCCCGAGGGAACTTCCAAAAGCCTTCGAGGAAGGACTTGGTTTTGATGGATCATCAGTGAGAGGATATACAAGAATAGAAGAAAGTGATATGGTAGCATTTCCAGAACCAGAAACATTCACTA
>CALHTV010000063.1 GCA_938039765.1 uncultured Dictyoglomus sp.
TTTTTTGAATTTTTTTACCTTTTCTTTTATTTTTTCTTGTTCTTTTTTTAGTTTTTCAATATCAAATTCTGACATAGTTTTTTAATCTAAAAACTCCTTGATTCTGGTCGAGAAAATTCTCTAGAAAACATTTTTTGGAAAGATACTTTAAGATAAGGATTCGAAATGAAAATTCTCCTTTCTTCTCCAGCCCTTTTAAGTAACCCCTTCCATTTTTCTTCGCCTTCAATTTTTTCAAGATTTTCAATCAATTCTTTATCAATTTTTTGAAGTTTCTCTTCTATTTTAGTCAAAATATTTATTCTTCCTTCCTTAGAAACTGCAGATAAATCATAACCCTCTTCTTTCGCAAAAACCTCTATCAACAAAGACCTAGTTTCTTTATCGTTGTTATGTAACAAACCTTTTTTATACATCTCTTGAACAATACCTTCGTTGACTAAAATCTCAAAAGCAGTAGGGTTACTTAAAAATGGTTTCAAAAAATTTCTAACAAATGCTTCTTCAACAGACATTCGAGTTCTTTCTCGAGTAAAGGGATTAACCAAATCACGACAAAATCTATTTATGTGACGTAAATCTAACGATGGAATTTCTTTGGGTGCTTTAGCTGATAGAGCGCGAAGTTTGGGAAGTATTTCTTCAAAAAGATATACAATTAGTTCAGCTTCCCCAAACTTTAAAATAAACTCATAATCTTCTAAGGCACCTGTTGCTTGAAGTTTTCTTTCTAATTCCTTGTCACATAAAAGTCTTTTATTAGTATCAGATAATTTTGCTTGAATGATTAAAAGCTCCTCTTCGGTTGGAGGAAGTTCAACAACAATTGGTGGAGGCAATCGACTTTCAAAAGCAGCTGTAAGTTGGGCAGTATCATAGAAAAATTTTTCCGCACTTGAACCAGCATTAGCAGTTAAATAGATTCTTGACATAACTGTAATTTCCTCTCCAGTACCTGCAAAAAACCATTTCCCACCATAAGCTGTTTGGAAAAGTTGTCTAAGAGCATCTGGTGGAAGTCTGAAGTTATTATATTCGTTAATAATAATATCTCGACCTTCCTTTAAGGCTTTCAATATAATCCCATCTCGCCAACCGTTGCCATACATAATCTTTCCTAGCTCCATGGCTTGCCATTTGCTTATTGCTGATTTAATTTTCTTTGTTAACTTTTGTTTTTGTTCTGGGGTAAGCCTTTTTCTTCTTACCAAATCTTCTCCAAGTTCTTGGGAGTATCTTTCTATTTCGTCATCACTAACCAATTCCCTTCTAAACTCTACATACTGACCAAGGAGTACATGAAGTATGTCTTCAATATGTTGATCAAGCCATTCTAGCTCTACTTCTAATTCTTCTTTTTCTGCGGTGGAAATATCTGGTCTTTTTATTCTCGTTTCGATCTCTTCTTGTTTTTGAAATATCTGATAAATTGCATTAAGAACTGTAAATCTATCAGTAATTTCGATCGCTTCTCCTCCTAAAAGAACAAATTCAGTAGTTTCTTGGCTCATATCAATAATCACTGGCGGCCCCTTTTTTCTATGTTCAGGATGGGTTTTTAAATAGTATTCAATTACCAAGCTTTTTCCTGTTCCTGGAGGTCCAATTAAAACTCCACCAATAGGTGTTTCGGTATGGCGTCTCTCCCAAGCAGCTAACTCGTTCATTAATCTGGTTACCGAAGGAATTTCTAAAACAGGTTCGCCCATTTGATCTTGGAAAATTAATCTTTCTAAATAATCTTGATAAACAAAATACCGAGTGAGGGGTTCCTCCCAAAGTCTATCTAACTCTTCTTGAATTTCTTGTAATCTTTGTATAATCTCACTTTTTTTTCTATATTCCTTAGGCCCCTCCTCCCTTTCCCTAATTAACCTTTCGGCGAAACTTATAAGATCTTCACCGGTCGCTTCCGAAAGTTTCTTCAGTTCTGCTAATACTTTTTCATCTTGCAATAACGTAGGTAGATCTTCTTCCAATCTTAGATAATCTCTGGCTTGAGCAATTTTTATTAAATCCCTTTGAATTGCAGTTTCTTCTTCTCCTTTAACACCTTTTTCAGCCCATTTCTTCTTGAAGATTTTCTGAGCAGTGCTAACATCGCCGATTGGCTCTTCAGCTAAGACTTTAAGCCGAGCCTCTTCTTTGCTTAACCTATAGAATCTATGTTTGTATATTTCCTCTTGTCTCAATATCCTTCGGTGAGCAAATTCTAATAGTGGGCCTAATCTATCTATCATTTCTTGAACTTCGAGTTTAGCAAGAGCAAAACGAATTCGCAAACTATTAATCTCTTCTTTTGTCCCGCCTTCTTTTTCTAAGGTTTCAATTAGTTTTGCAATGGTAGCTGCTTTGTTAATTAATGCTCTAAATATTTCGACTAAGATTAACTCGCTCTCATAGGACATATAAAGACAATATTGGGTAAACATTATTTTTTCTTCTTCATCTTTTATTTCCTCGGGATTATTTTTGTATAATTCATAAATTTCTTGAGCTTTTTTTGCATATGAAGAAAGATAGTCCATTCTTTCCTTATGAGTCTTGAATTCTCTTTCAGGAACACCATAATGAGTCCCTTTTATTATCCGATATGGTCGGTGTTTTTCTGATTTGTATCCTTCATTCATGGCATAGATTTTTAATTTGTTAGGTGACCATCTAACTAATTCGGTAAGGAAATGGTTAGGATTAATGGTTAATATCTCTTCAAATAATCGGCAATTATTTGAAGGATTACGACCTTTGTTTCCTTCTAATTGTAATTTTAGCAAACTTCAAAATTGTTTGTGAAATAATTTAATCCAACATATCTTCACTCTTTATTATAAGGTATATCCCAAAAACAACCACAAGATAGTATATCAATCTATGAAATGATATACCTCTTTCTATAAATGTCCATAGAATATAAGTTTACTATCGAAGAAATAATTGAATTAATTGAAGAAATCAAGAAAAATGAAATTTAGATATTGAATTCAGTGTAGGTAAGGAAGGAATAGTTAGCTTTAAAAAATGTAAAAGAAAAATTAGTTCAAATTATTATAATTTTGACTCATAAAAATAATAAAGTAACAAGAATCGATTTATAAAATACTGGTGCTGTAGGAGTAGAAAAAGAAATTACTGAAATAATTGATGGATTAAGAAGAAAAGGGGACTATAAATGTAAAGTTATAGAGGTTTATGTAAAAATCAGCCACTAACTGTTATTTTTAATTAACAAGTGGATATATTTTATCAACTTTATGTTTAAAACTTAACTTTCTGTTATTATATCCTTTCTTAGTGGTTTTTTGGTTATTATAATTTTGAACATTTGCTATCTCTATATCATTTCAAAGTTGTTAATAGTTTGTTTTGGCAAGTATAGGGATAGATGCCCTAAGTGGCATTGACTGTTGATTTTGGTAATATCATTACCTTTAATATCCATTAAATCTTAGAGAAAGCCGAGAATGGTTTTATAAATTCATTCAAAAAGACAATTCTTAAATCATCTTT
>CALHTV010000064.1 GCA_938039765.1 uncultured Dictyoglomus sp.
AAAATAAAATAATTAATGATTTTTGATTTTATAAAATACCATATATAAAGATCTGTTTCTCCTGGAGTTTTGTTGATAAGGGAAGAAAGTTCTTTGAATTCTTTCTCTATTTCTTCATACTTTTTTTCTGTCCAATACTTAGGTATTTCTTTAATGATTTCCTCTTTAAAGAGGAACCTTAATATATGTTTATCTAATATTGCTACGTCAAACTTTCCTGAGTTTCTTAAAAAGTGACTTGCTTCTTTCCATCCTATTCCTTTTGCTTCTTTAGTTAAAATTTTTCTTGCCTCTTTAATTTCTAAACCCCAGATATTCCTAAGAGTTCCTATCAATTTCCTATTTTCCACAATATATTTTGCTCTTGATTCGGGATATCGATGTTTTACTTCTCTGAGTTTCTTAACAAGCTCTTCATAATCAAGCTTTGCGAAATTTGATTTTCCAATGATCTTTTGAGCTCTTATTCCTCCCTCTGCAGACCAATTGGCAGTGAGTACACAGAAAGAAAGTTCTGAGAAGAGGTCTAATTCATCTCCATATTTCCCCAAGGCTTCAAATTCTTTTATTCTCTGTTCTACAAGAGTATAGGCTTCTTCTTCTATGCTTTTAATCTTTTCTATAGCAGATTTATATTTGTACATCTATAAACTCCTTAAATTCTATTTGATTTAAATCCACATAACAATTGAAAGCAAAAAAGCTACCACCTTTTTCTTTTAAGTTTTTAGTGGCCTTATAAAATCTTTTATCTAATTCCTTATTGGGTTTGACAATTTTAGCATCTTCTCTCTGTACTACGAAAACAACCCATTTTTCAAAGATCCAGTCCCCCATAAACTCTAAATGTTCAGCTCCTCTTTTGGTAGGAGCGTCAGGAAACATGCCTATATGATTTTCTACTAAGGTCACTGATTTGACCTCCACAAGGATTTTATTGTTTATTAGGAAATCATATCTTTTTCCATAGTAATTAAATTCTTTTCTTAATTCCTTTGCTCTAACAGGAAAACGAAAAAGATTTTCTTCAAAAATATTATTTGCTAATTTTGCATTTAGAGATACAAAATTTCCATTTTGAGTGCCTAACACTGCTTCAAATTTTGTCTGTCTGAAATTATCCTCTTTTTTTATTATATAAACAGTAGCAGAAGGGTATATTATTCCTACGAGTCTTCCAGGATTTGGTAGGTAAGAAAGAATCTCTTTGCCCTTATAGTTTATATATAACCTAAACCTTTTTTCTCTTCTTATAACTTTTGCTTCTTCTAAATTTTCGAACCGCATAGTTTTCTTAATAAACTTATAATTCTTTGTGGGATTTTTTCTTTTAGCTCTTCGTAAGGTAAGAGGATATTTTCATCTATGGTAAATCTTTGAGAAAAAGAAAAAGAAGGAAAGAAAGATAAGTTCTTTAGATATTTCCTTATGGCTTCTTCTTCCTTTTTATCTAATTTAATATAAAAACCCTTTTGTAATAATCCTTTTCTTCCAGCCATAAATAGGCAAGGAATTATAGTTCTAAAATAGACAAATAAATTTTTAACAAAATCTTCAGGAGAAGCTAAGAAGGCATGTTTACCTGGCTGAACATAAATAACAGGCTTTTCGCTCACTAATTTAAATTTAGAGAAATTTTTATACTTTCCATGCCAGCTTCCTTCTAATTTTGTTATTTTATTATCTTTTATATAAACCCAGATATGTTCTAAATCATACATATGTTCTATATCAAAATCCCAATATACTGAATATTCTATACAAATTTCTCCTTTTGTCAAAAGAATTTCTCTGTTAAAAGAAGTACTAGGAGAACTTTCTTTATATACAGTAAATCCTACTTTGTAAGGAACAAATGGCTCCTTTTTATCAAGCATAATTATTGGAGCATATTTGAGAGCTAATTCTTTTTCTTCTATACTGCTGTGTCCCATATTGATCAGAAATAAAGGGATAATTAATAAAAAGCTAAATATTTTTATTAAGCTCATAATTTCTCCCTTATCCTTATTTATGATTTTCTATGTTATAATAAAAAGCAAAATTTTCAAGGGGAGGTTTAAAGATGCCTGAATTTGGTAATCCTTATTCTGTTTTAAGTGTGGGAAGAAAAATAACTAAAGAGGAGTTAATAAGAGCTATAAGACTTTTTGTGGCAGCAGAGTATGAGGCCATTCAACTTTATGAAGAGATTGCAGAGGCTACTGAGGATCCTCTTGCTAAAAAGGTTCTATATGATATTGCTAATGAGGAGAAGGTACATGCAGGAGAATTTTTAGGACTTCTAAAAGAGCTTGATAAAGAGGAAGAAAAATTTTATAAAAAAGGAGAAGAAGAGGTAGAGGAGATGAAGGAAGAGTTAAAAGGATAAAAAAGTGTTTCATGTGAAACATTTTTGAGAGGGAATATATGGGACAGATTATTTCAATAGCAAACCAAAAGGGTGGAGTAGGAAAGACAACCACAGTTATAAACTTGGGTTATGCTTTAGCTGAAATGGGAAAGAAAGTTCTTATAGTGGATTCGGATCCTCAAGGTAACGCTACCAGTGGAATATCTTTTTTAAAGAATCAAAAACCTAATCTTTATTCCGCCTTAATAGAAGAAATTCCTGTAGAAAATGTAATCTACCCTTTGAGGGATGGAAAAAATAAAGTAAGGGAAAAGTTGTATATTATTCCTTCTAATATTGATTTAGCAGGAGCAGAAGTGGAGCTGGTCTCGGTGTTATTTCGAGAATTAAAATTAAAGGAAATTTTAGATAAAGTAAAAGAGGATTTTGATATACTCCTTATTGACTCTCCTCCTTCATTGGGGCTTCTTACTGTAAATGCATTGGTGGCTTCAGATTTTGTATTAATTCCCCTCCAATGTGAATATTATGCTCTTGAAGGAATCTCTCAGCTACTTAAGACTATAAATTTGATAAAGAAAAACTTGAACCAGAATTTGGAAATCTTAGGGGTACTTCTCACCATGTATAGTAGGACTACTTTATCTCAACAGGTAGTGGAGGAAGCAACTAAATTTTTTAAAGATAAAGTATTTAAAACAGTCATTCCAAGAAATGTAAGATTAAGTGAGGCTCCAAGTTATTCTCAGGCTATCTTTGAATATGCACCTGACTCTTCAGGAGCTGAAGCTTATAGAGAGTTTGCAAAAGAGGTGATGGAGCGTGTCTTTCAAGAAAAAGGGCTTAGGTAGAGGTTTAGAGGCTTTAATAGGAGAAGAGGAAGGACATTTGGTAGAAAATATACCTATAGATAAAATAGTTCCTAACCCTAAGCAACCTAGGGAAACTTTAAATCCTGAGACCTTGCAGGAATTAATAGAATCTATAAAAACCTTAGGTTTGCTTCAACCTATTTTGGTCAGACCTAAAGGAGAAATGTATGAGATAGTAGCAGGCGAGAGAAGATACCATGCTGCAAAGGTGGCAGGTTTAAAAGAAATACCAGTAATTGTAAAGAATATTGATGACCAAACTGCTTGGGATATAGCTCTTACTGAGAATCTACAAAGGGAAGATCTGAACCCTATAGAAAAAGCCAAAGCCTTTCAATATTATATTGAGAATTTTAATGTAACCCAAGAAGAGCTTGCTCAAAGACTTTCTATAAGTCGATCTGAAGTGGCAAATTTTTTGAGGCTTTTACAACTTCCTCCTGAAATACAGGAAGAGGTAAGAAGAGGAAGTCTTTCTTATGGTCATGCAAGAGCTCTTTTAGGATTAGATGATCCGTACTTACAAAAATTATTAGCTCAAAGAGTTATAAAGGAAAAGTTATCAGTAAGGGAGACAGAAGATTTAGTAAAAAAGAAGAAAATTAAAGATGGAAGTGATCTTCCAGAGATAAGAGCATTAGAGGAAAAGTTGGAAGAAAACTTAGGCACAAAAGTAAAAATAGTTCCTAGAAGTCCTACAAAAGGTAAAATCACTATAGAATATAGGAGCTTAGAAGAATTAGAAAGAATTATTTCAATCCTTTTGGAGTGAAGATCTATGGAAAGGCTAAAATTTAATGGGAAATACATGGAGAACTTAGTTTTAGATGTTATAAAAGAACGTGTGATTTTTGTAAACAAGGATTTCGAGATACTATATGTAAATAAGTCAGTGGAAGAGAGTCTTAATTTACCTAAAGAAGAAATAATAGGAAGAAAGTGCTATGAGGTATGGCATAAAAGGAATACTCCTTGCGAATACTGTTTAATAAAAAAGGTAAAAATTTCTAAAAGGTTTGAGGAACAAGAAATGAAAAATCAAGAAGGAAAAGTTCTTTATTTTAAAGTTTATCCTATAAAAGGAGAAAATAGTGATGAGATTACTGGATTTGTAGAAATAGTACAAGATATAACTGAAAAAAAGAGAATGGAGGAAGAAATAAAGTATCTTTCCTTTCATGATAAACTCACAGGACTTTACAATAGAGCCTTCTTTGAAGAAGAACTAAGAAGACTTGATACTGAAAGGCAACTTCCTATTAGTATTTTAATGGGAGATTTGAATGGTTTGAAATTAGTTAATGATGCTTTCGGACATGAAAAGGGAGATGAATTACTAAAGGCTGTTGCATGGGTTCTTAAAACCTCGTGTAGAAAGGAAGATATAATTGCGAGGTGGGGAGGAGATGAGTTTATAATCATATTTCCAAAAACTCCTAAGGATGTGACCGAAAAAATTTGCCAGAGGATTAGAGAAAATTGTGAATCTTACAATAAAAACACTAAGAATGCTGTGCCTTTAAGCATTGCTCTTGGAAGCGCTACTAAGGAGGATGGGAAAGAGGATATAAATGAAATAATAAAAAAAGCAGAAGATAGAATGTATAGGAATAAGCTTACCGAAGGAAAAACTTTTAGAGATTCAGTTTTAAAAGCTCTAAAACAGCTTTTATGGGAAAATACCTTTGAGAGTAGTGAACATGAAGAAAGAATAAAAAATTTAGCAAAAAAAATGGCTGACATATTACTACTTTCTGATATAGAAAGAGAAGCTTTAGAACTTCTTTCTTACTTTCATGATATTGGAGAGATTTCTCTTCCCTCAGAAATAATAAAGAAACCGTTATCTCTTACTGAAGAAGAATTTAAGAAGGTTAAAGTTCATCCAGAGGTAGGGTATAGGATAGCAGAGGTCTCTTACGAACTTGCTCCCATTGCAGAGTATATTCTCACCCATCACGAATGGTGGAATGGAGAGGGTTATCCCAGGGGGTTAAAAAAAGATGAAATTCCTTTGGTCTCAAGAATTTTTTCTATTGTGGATGCTTTTGAGGTTATGACCTCGGGAAGGCCATATAAAGAAGCTAAGACTAAAAAGGAAGCCATTGAAGAGTTAAGAAAATTTGCAGGAATACAATTTGATCCTAATCTTGTAGAGGTTTTTATAACCCTTATTGGAGAATAAGAGCATGGAACTGAAGGGTGTAATTTTTGACTGGGATGGTACATTAGTAGATTCTTTTCCTGCTTGTATTAAGGCTACAAAAGAAATCTTTTCCCTTTATGGGATAGATTTAGATGAACAAAAATATAGAGAAAACTTTTCTCCTAATTGGTATGAAATTTATAGGAATCATGGAGTGCCTGAAGAATATTGGAAAGATATAGATCTTATGTGGAAGGATTATTTTGATTACTCTTTAGTAAGGTGGAGGGAAGGAGCCGAAGAGAATTTATCCTTTTTGAAAAAACTTAATTTAAAAATTGGAGTAGTAACTGCAAGCACTAAGAAGGATATTGAAGAGGAGAGTCCTTATCTACATCCAGAAAGGTATATTGATGAATGGATTCTTTGGGAGGATTCAGAAAAACCAAAACCTGATCCCTTACCTTTAATGAAAATTCTTCAAAAGCTTAGGCTTTCTCCTTATGATGTTGTATATGTAGGAGATTCCCCTCAGGATATAATTATGGGAAAAACTTTAAAAATTATAACTATCGGGGTAGACTCTAGTTTTACTACCCCTGATAGAATAAATTCAGCAAATCCTAATTTTCATTTTAGTAATCTTTGGGATCTTTTAAAATTCTGGAAAGATCTACTTAATCTCTAACAATTTTTCCAAATTTTCCTTTATAGCTCCAATAAATTCCTCTGTATTTACATATTTTTCTACAGGAGGAACAGCAAGGGGCTGTAAATCTTTTGTCATAATACCGCTTTCTATAGTTCTTAAAGTGGCTTCTTCTAACTTATCTGCAAAATTAATAGCTTCCTTATTATTATCAAGTTCTCCTCTTTTCCTTATAGCTCCTGTCCATGCAAATATAGAAGCAGTAGGATTAGTTGAGGTTTTATTTCCCTTAAGATACTCATAGTAATGTCTCCTTACAGTACCATGAGCTGCTTCGTACTCATACTCTCCTTCAGGAGAAACTAATACTGAAGTCATAAGTCCAAGGCTTCCAAAGCCTGCTGCAATCATATCAGACATTATATCTCCTTCGTAATTCATGCAGGCCCATAGAATTCCGCCTTCACTTTTTATAATTTGTGCTACTGCATCGTCAATCAAGAGATATCTGTAATTTATTCCTTTTTGCTCAAAATCTTCTTTTCTTTTTTCTACTTCTTCTTGAAAAATTTCTTTGAAAAATCCATGATATGTTTTTGAAATAGTATCCTTTGCAGAGAACCAGATATCTACTTTTTCAGAGAGAGCGTAATTTATGCATGCTTTTGCAAAGCTTCTTATAGATTTCTCTGTATTGTGGAGAACCATAAAAATTCCCTTTCCTTCAAAGGAATAAACAGAGAAACTTTGAGTTTTAGAATTTTTAAGTACAACCTCCAAATTTGTTGGTTCTGTTATCTTATACTCAAAAGCATTATAAATGTCTCCATAAGCATGTCTTCCAATTATAATAGGTTTTTTCCAAGTTCTTACAAAAGGAGGTATATTTTTTACCACTATTGGTTTTCTAAATACAGTACCATCTAAGTAGGCTCTTATAGTAGCATTAGGACTTTTCCTGTCATGGTTCT
>CALHTV010000065.1 GCA_938039765.1 uncultured Dictyoglomus sp.
ATATAACTCTCTATATAACCCATACATTTCATCATATATTTTGGCTCTCTCAGAATTAGGTTCCTCTAGACTTGTCACCTTGACAACTTTATCACAAGCATCTTCTACACTCTTATAAACTCCTACTCCAACCCCTGCAAGTAATGCAGCTCCATAAGCAGCACCTTCTGTGATATTAATAGTAGTAATAGGTGTATTAAATACATCAGCAAGGATTTGCCTCCAAAGCTTACTTCTAGCTCCACCTGCTATTGCTCTGATTTCCTTCATCTCTATTCCGAGATTTTTCATAAGCTCTAAAGAGTCCCTCAGCCCAAAAGCCACCCCTTCTAAGACTGATCTTATAAAGTAAGGTTTCTTATGTCTCAAACTAATACCCATAAAAACTCCTTTTGCCATAGGATCAGCATGAGGAGTTCTTTCCCCAGTCAAATAAGGTAAGAATATTAAACCTTCAGATCCAGGAGGAACATTTTCTGCCTCCATAGTTAAAAACTCATAAGGATCCCTTCCAGTCCATTTTGATAACTCTAACTCAATATCTCCAAAAGAATCTCTAAACCATCTAAAGGAACCACCAGCAGAAAGCATTACTCCCATAGTATGCCACTTTCCTGGTACTGCATGACAAAAAGTATGAAGTCTACCCTCAGGATCACCTTCGGGGGTTTCAAGATGAGCAAAAATAACTCCTGAAGTTCCCAAACTCACGAACAAAATTCCATTTTTTACTATTCCACTACCTACCGCCTGAGCCGCATTATCTCCTCCCCCACCAACTACAGGAATTCCAGGGGGTAATCCTAGTTCTTCTGCCACTTTTGGTAAAAGAGTACCAGTGATTTCTGGAGATTCGTATACTTTAGGCATCCATTCTTCGGGGATTTCTAGAAGTTCCAACATTGTTTTTGACCATCTTCTGTTTTTCACATCAAAAAGCAAAGTCCCCGAAGCATCGGATACCTCAGAGGCATATTCTCCTGTAAGTCTAAATCTCACATAATCTTTGGGAAGCAAAACTTTACTAACTCTTGAATAATTTTCAGGTTCATTCTCTCTAAGCCAGAGAATTTTAGGTGCTGTAAAACCTGTCAAAGCCAAATTCAGAGTTAGATCCAAGAGTCTTCTTACTCCACCTACTCTTTCTACTATTTCATCGCACTGTTTTGCAGTTCTTTGATCATTCCATAAAATTGCTCTTCTAATTACATTCCCTTGGGAGTCCAGAAATACAGAACCATGCATTTGCCCAGACAGACCTATACCCTTTATTAATCTAGGTGAAATTCCTGTCTTGTTTATAACATTCAATATAGCCTCCCTTGTTGCTTTCCACCAATCTTCAGGCTCCTGTTCAGACCAGGAAGTAAAAGGAGTATAGAGGGGATATTCTATAGTAGAGCTACCTAACACTCTTCCCTCATCATCAATTAACAGAGCTTTAGTTCCAGATGTTCCAATGTCAATACCTAAAAGCAAACCATCCACCTCACTTTTCTTATTAGTTTTATTTTAGATTATAAAAACGTTTTTCTATTTGTCAATAGAAAAAAATAAATATTTTTATAAAATTTTTGACAAAAATTTAAATTTTTTTGCTGAGACAGCAGAGAAGAATTCTAAGTTCCTCTCTGCTGTCTTTGATCTTTTATTCCTTTTTAATAACTCTAAAGGGACAAACCTGGAAACAAATTCCGCACTTTGTGCACTTTGTTTGATCTATAACATAAGTACCATCTTCGTCCTTGTAGATTGCCCCCACAGGACAATTCCTAAAACATATAGAACATTTTCTACATTCTTCTCTTATTACTTCGTAACGTATTAGAGCAGTACAAACCTTAGCAGGGCATTTTTTATCTCTTATATGAGCTAAATATTCATCTCTGAAATATTTTAAAGTAGTAAGAACTGGATTAGGAGCACCTTTACCAAGTCCACATAAGGAAGTATTTCTCACAGTATAAGCAAGCTGTTCTAATTCTACCAAATCTTCTTCTGTACCCTCCCCTTTCGTTATCTTATCTAAGATTTCAAGCATTCTCTTGGTTCCTACTCTACAAGGTACACATTTTCCACAAGATTCTTCTTGAGTAAAAGACAAAAAGAACTTAGCTACATCAACCATACAATTATCTTCATCCATTACAATAAGTCCACCCGACCCCATAATTGCTCCGAGAGCTGTGATAGATTCATAATCAATAGGAGTGTCTAAATATTGTGCAGGAATACATCCTCCTGCAGGACCCCCAATTTGTACTGCCTTAAATTTTTTACCTCCAGGTATGCCTCCTCCAATATCGTATACTACTTCTCTTAAAGTAATGCCCATTGGGACTTCTATCAAACCTGTCATATTGATCTTACCTGCTAAAGCAAAAACTTTTGTTCCTTTACTTTTTTCAGTGCCATAACTTGAAAAACATTCTGCACCATTAAGAATAATAGGTGGAATATTAGCCCAAGTCTCTACATTATTAATTACTGTTGGCTTATTCCAAAGACCTGAGTTTACAGGAAAAGGAGGACGTGGTCTTGGCATTCCTCTCTTACCCTCAATAGAAGCAATTAAAGCTGTCTCCTCCCCACAAACGAAAGCTCCGGCTCCTATTCTTATCTCTATATCAAAAGAAAAATCTGTTCCTAATATATTTTCTCCCAAAAGTCCATAGTCTCTTGCTTGCTCTAAAGCAAAAGTTAATCTCTTAATAGCTAAAGGATACTCTGCTCTTATATAAACAAAACCCTTTCTAGCTCCTATAGCATAGGCTCCTATCAACATTCCTTCTATTACTGAATGAGGATCTCCCTCCATTATACTTCTATCCATAAAAGCCCCAGGATCTCCCTCGTCAGCATTACAAACTATATATTTTTCATCACCTTTTGCCTTTCTACCCAATTCCCATTTCAAACCAGTAGGAAATCCTGCTCCTCCTCTTCCTCTAAGGCCAGATTTTTTAACTTCTTCTATAACTTCTTCCGGAGTCATCTCTGTTAAAACTTTAGCTAAAGCAGAGTATCCATCTCTTGCTATATATTCCTCTATATTCAAAGGATCTATAAATCCGACGTTTCTTAAAGCTATTCTTACCTGATTTTTAAAAAATGGAAGTTCATTTATAGTAGGAAGAGCTTTTTCCAAAGCTGACTCTTTTACTAATAATCTCTCGACTACTCTACCTTTTAACAAATGTTCGATCACAATTTCTTTTGCATCTTGAGGTTTTAATCGGACATAAAAAGTTCCTTCTGGATAAATAGCCATTACAGGCCCTAAATCACATGTTCCAAAGCAACCTGTTTCAATTATTTTTACCTCATCGTAAATACCAGCCTCTCTGAGTTCCCTTTCAAGGGCAGACTTAAAACTTTCTTCTCCTGCAGAAATACATGCAGCTCCTGCACATATTAATATATGAGCTCTTTCTGGCATTGGTTGAACCTCCTTGTATAGAATGTAGTTTAACTTTTATTCTGTAGAAAGAACATCCTCCATTACAATTTGCCCATTAACTACATGTTGAGCAATTATTTTCCTCGCCTTCTCAGGAGTAACATGTTTATACAAAACCTTAGAACCTCCTACTTTTTCAACCGAAATCAAAGGCTCATATTCACAAAGTCCAATACACCCAGCCTGTGTAACTACAACATTTCTAAGATTTCTCTTCTCAATTTCATCAAGAATAGCAAGAAGTGTCTCTCTTGCTCCAGCTGCAATACCACATGTTCCCATATGTACTACTATTTTATCTTTACCTTCAGTACTTCGTGTCTCTAACTCAGCTTGAGCTTTTTCTTTAATTTTCCTAAGCTCTTCTAAAGTAAGTTTCTTAACCATTTTTCACCAACCTCCTAAACTTCTCTTTAAGTAATTTTTTAAGAAA
>CALHTV010000066.1 GCA_938039765.1 uncultured Dictyoglomus sp.
CTCTAAAGGGGGAGGAAGATCTAAGTTTCCTCCCTCTTTTTATGGGGAGGTAAAATATATGAGACTTAGGTTTTTAATTATTCTTATCATATTAATCTCTTTAATAGTTATATTGGGTTGTTCTTCTTTTGCTACGAAAACTACTTGGAGAAAAGTATATGGATATTCTAAGAATGAATTAGCAAACAGTATGATAAGAACAAAGGATGGAAATTATCTTTTGGCAGGGATGAGTAATTCTAAAAATCCATATGGGGAGGATGATTTTTATCTATTAAAGATTGATGAATGGGGAAATATATTAGGAGAAATTTTTCATTTTGGAGAAAGAGATGACACTGCTAATTGTGTAATAGAAACATCTGATGGTGGACTATTAGTCCTTGGAGAAAGTTATTCTTATGCTACAGGAATTTCAAAAGATCTATATGTAATTAAATACGACAAAAATGGAAATATAAGTTGGAATAAGAATTTTGGGGGAATGGATATGGATGGAGGAAGATGCGCTTTAGAGGATTCAGAGGGCAATTATATTTTAGTAGGATGGACCCGATCCTTTGGGGCTGGAAACTCTGATTTTTACATTTTAAAGCTTTCTCCAAGGGGAGAGTTAATATGGAGTAAGACTTGGGGTGGGAGGAATTTTGATGAGGCAAATTCTATTGTTGAAGTTGAAGATGGATATTTAATTGTAGGATATACTTTGTCTTATGGGGCTGGAGGAAAAGATGTAGCTTTAGTCAAAATGGATAAAAATGGGAATATTCTTTGGTATAAGACCTATGGTGGAGCAAAGGATGATTCTGGTTCTTCTATAATAAAAACTTCAGATGGTAATTATCTTGTCGTTGGATCAACTTTTTCCTATGGGATTAAAGGGGACATTTATGTTTTAAAAGTAGATTCTGAGGGTAATGTTATTTGGGAAAAAAATTTTGGAGGAAATGAAGCAGATGAAGGGAATGCTGGTGTTGAAACCTCTGATGGAGGATATGTAATAGTTGGAAATACTAGATCTTTTGGTTGTATGGGGCTTGGTGTTTATATTCTAAAATTGTCTCCGTTAGGAAATTTGTTATGGTACAAAGTGTATGATGGAGAAGGGGATGATGATGCAAGAGCTGTATTAGAACTTGAAATTGGAGATCTTTTGGTTGGAGGATTTACTAGATCTTGGGGGGCTCAAAACTCTGATGTCCTCGTATTTAGATTGAATTCAAGGGGTGAATTATAAAGTTTTTATCTCTTGAAAAAAAATTTAAAATATGTGTATAATATACAAAAAGTTTTCGCTTTGTGCAAAAGGAGGTGAAAAGATAGAAATAAATAAGAGTACACTTTTCAAATTTTCCGTGAATGAAAATTTCTTTTTGGGGGAGGTTTATTAAGAAATGAGAAAATATTGGAAATTGTTAGTTTTAATCTTAATTTTAATGAGTTTTATTCTTGTAATTTCTCCTGCACAACAGCAAATAACTTTAAGGATAATTTGGTGGGGTTCTCAAGATAGACATAATAGAACCCTAAAAGTTATTGAACTTTTCCAGAAAAAATATCCTAACATTAAAATAGTAGCAGAGTATACAGGATGGTCTGAATACTATACAAAGCTTACTACAATGGCTGCTGGTGGAAACTTGCCAGATATAATGCAACAGGATCATGCATATTTAAGAGGTTGGGTAGAAAAGGGATTACTTCTTCCATTAGATGATTTGGTAGCAGAAGGTACTTTAAATCTTAAGGATGTATCAAAATCTATAGTAGATTCTGGAAGACTTTATGGAAAACTTTATGCTATAAACCTTGGAAACAACTCTCAGGCTTTTGCTATTGATCCTGAACTATTCAGAAAAGCAGGAGTACCTCTTCCTTCTACTCTTTGGACTTGGGAAGATTTTAAGAGAATAGCAAGAATAATTCATAAAAAACTTAGAATATATGGAGCTGCAGAAAACCTAGGAGATCATAACGTATTCAGAGTATGGACGATTCAAAAAGGTGGTTATCTTTTCAGTGAAGATGGTAAATCTCTTGGTTATGAAAATGATGAGGTCTATTCAAGCTTCTATAGAATGCTTCTTGAACTCCAAGATGAGGGAGTAATTCCTTCCAGAGATGTAGAACTTGCAAGAGGTAGCGTAAGTCCTGAGCAGAGATTCATTTGTCTTGGAAAGGCTGCGATGCAGTTTACTTGGAGTAACCAGCTTACAGCAATGAGTAGAGCACTAAAAAACAAGCCATTAAGACTTTACATGATTCCTACTCTAAATGGTAAAGTTGGAAACTTCTTGAAACCTTCTATGTTCTTTGCAATCAATGCAAAAACTAAGTATCCTAAAGAAGCTGCTATGTTCATTAACTTCTTTATAAACGATATAGAAGCAGCAAAGATTTTGATGGCAGAAAGAGGAGTTCCAGTATCCCGAAGAGTTCAGCTTGCGTTAAAACCACTTCTTACACCAGTGGAAAAAGAGATGTTTAACTTCATATCTATAGTTGAGAAATATGGAGCTCCAACTCCAGCTCCTGATCCAGAAAGATGGCAAGAAATTTATAACAATGTCTTTACTCCACTCTATGATCAAATCATGTATAAGAAAATAACCCCAGAAGAAGCAGCAAAGAGATTCAGAGAGCAAGTAACACAGATATTAAGGAAATAATAGTTAAGATTTTACGAAGGGGAGGTATAATCCTCCCCTTTAATTTTACTTTAAGGAGGTTTTAAAGTGAATGAAGAAACTTACAAAAAAGAGAAAACATGATCTAATAATGGGATATTTATTTACTAGCCCTTGGATAATTGGTTTTTTGGCTTTCATAATATTTCCATTGATTACTTCTTTGTTTTTATCGTTTACAAGATATGATATTTTAAGTTCTCCAAGGTGGATTGGATTTCAAAACTGGATTAGGATGTTTACTCAAGATCCAAGATTTTGGAATGCTACAAAGGCAACATTTAAATATGTTATTTTTGAGGTTCCTTTAAGACTTATATTTGCTTTTATCGTTGCTCTCATTTTTAGCCAAAGGGAGAGTAAAGTATTAAACTTTTACCGTGCCATCTACTATATTCCTTCTCTTATTGGTGGAAGCGTGGCTATTGCTGTAGTTTGGAGGCAAATATGGGGATATGATGGAATTATAAATGCTTTACTCTCAATTTTCGGAATAAAAGGAATAAATTGGCTCGGAGACACGCGTACTGCAATATGGACTTTAATACTTTTAGCTGTTTGGCAATTTGGATCTCCAATGCTTATCTTCTTAGCTGCTCTGAAACAAGTTCCTCAAGAGCTTTATGAGGCTGCAACTATCGATGGTGCGAATTTCTGGGGAAGATTATTCAAAATAACCATACCTATGGTGACTCCTGTTATATTATTTAACCTTATAAACCAGATGATTCATGGTTTTATGGCTTTTACTCAATCCTATATTATTACTCAGGGAGGTCCTTTAGATTCTACTCTGTTTTATGCAGTCTATATGTATAGAAAAGCTTTTAATGACTTTGAGATGGGATATGCGTCTGCTCTTGCATGGTTTATGCTGGCTCTTGTAGGAATATTTACTATTATTATTTTTAAAACCTCTAAGCGTTGGGTCTATTATGAAGCAGAGGAGGGAGTATAGTGAGTAAAAAAACTCTAAATTCAATAATTTATTACGCTTTTGTGACTTTGATTGCCTTTTTTATGGTGTATCCTGCTTTGTGGATGTTAAGTAGTTCTTTCAAACAACATTGGGAAATTTTTAGTGATGTTTTAAATCTCATTCCTAAGGAACCAAACTTTAATAATTATAAAGAAGGCTGGCAGGGATTTGGAGGTATAACCTTTGCTACCTTTTTCAAAAATTCCTTTATTATAGCAGGATTAAATACTCTTGGAACTATTATATCTTCTACTTTGGTTGCTTATGGGTTAGCAAGGATACCTTTTCCTGGAAGGAGAATTATATTTATGACAGTAATTTTGACCCTTATGTTACCAATGCAAGTACAAATTGTACCTCGATATATACTTTTTACTCAGCTTGGTTGGATTAATACCTTTAGACCCTTGATTGTTCCCGCTTTTTTAGGTGGGCCATTTTTTATTTTTATGGTTATGCAGTTCATAAGGGGTATACCTAAGGAATTAGATGAATCAGCATTTATTGATGGGGCAGACAGATTTAGAATTTTTTATCACATAATTCTTCCAAATCTAAAGCCTGTGGTTACTACTGCTGCAATTTTTGCCTTTTATTGGTCCTGGAATGATTTTATGGGGCCATTAGTATATATAAATAGTCCTGAAAAATACCCTGTGTCAGTAGCTTTAAGAGCTTTTTCTGATCCATCGGCTGTAACTAATTGGGGGGCAGTTTTTGCTATGTCTACCCTTTCTCTAATTCCAGTACTCGTTATATTTGTGTTTTTCCAAAAGTATATAGTACAAGGCGTTACTACATCAGGACTTAGAGGTTAGGATTAGAGGTTAGGAAAGGAGGAAAATAATGGAAAATATAAAGATTGCGTATATTGGTGGTGGATCAAGAGGGTGGGCTTGGAAGTTTATGGCAGATCTTGCTTTAGAAGAAAGTTTTTCTGGAGAAGTAAGACTTTATGATATTAACTTTGAGGCTGCAAAAACCAATGAAATTATCGGAAATAAAATAAGTGAACAAAAAGATGCTAAAAGTAAATGGAAATACAGAGCTGTTAAGGAAATAGGAGAGGCTTTAGAAGGGGTAGATTTTGTGATAATTTCCATCTTACCTGGAACCTTGGATGAAATGGAGGTAGATGTGCATCTTCCCGAAAAATACGGGATTTACCAATCTGTTGGGGATACCCCAGGACCTGGTGGAGTGGTGAGGAGTTTAAGAACAATTCCCATATATATAGAATTTGCTGAAGCTATTAAGAAATATGCTCCTTCTTCTTGGGTTATAAACTACACCAATCCAATGGCTCTTTGCGTAAGGACGTTATATGCTATATTTCCTAAGATTAAAGCTATAGGTTGCTGTCATGAGGTATTTAAAATTCCTAGGATATTATCTTTAATGTTAAAAGAAAAGGAAGGGATTAATGTAAGTCCTTCTGAAATAAAGCAAAATGTTATTGGCATAAATCATTTTACATGGGTAGATAAAATTTCATATAAAAATGTGGATCTTCTTCCACTATATGGAGAGTTCGCAGAGAAATATTATTACGAAGGTTTTGAGGAAGAAAAGGGAAGATGGTTAAGAGACTATTTTGCATCAGCAAATAGAGTGAAATTTGATCTTTATAGAAGATACGGAATTATTGCAGCTGCTGGAGATAGGCATTTGGCTGAGTTTTTCCCTGGGAGTTGGTATTTAGAGAATCCTGAAAAGGTTAGAGAATGGAAATTTTCCTTGACTCCAGTCTCTTTTAGAAGGGAACAAGCAAGAGAACTTTATGAAATGAGTCAAAAACTTGTAAAAGGAGAGATGGAGTTTCCTATTAAACCCTCAGGAGAGGTTGGAGTTCAAATAATGAAAGCTCTTCTTGGTCTTTCTGATTTTATAACAAATGTGAATTATCCTAATGTGGGACAAATGGATGGGGTACCTAAAGATGTTATTGTAGAAACAAACGTATATATCACAAAGGATAGTATAAGACCCATATATGCAGGAAAACTTCCTAATGATGTGAATTCTTGGGTATTGAGACATATTATGAACCAGGAGATGATTCTTGAGGCAGTTTTAAATAGGGATTTAAATCTTGCTTTTAGAGCTTTTTATAATGATCCTTTAGTAGAGTCAAAGGTAAATTTCGATGTTGCTAAAACTTTGTTTAAGGAAATGTTGGAGGGGACTAAAAAGCATCTTCCTAGATATTTTGGGGGAGAAAAATAGAAAGGAGAACGTAAAAAATGAAGAAAAGTATTATTTTAGTTTTAATTTTAGGGTTGTTAATAACCTTTGGTTTTTCTCAGGAAGAAGAATTTAGAGAATTTGTTCTTACCTTACAAGATAAACCGGTAGGATTTGGGGAAAATACTACAGGAGGTGCTGGGGGTAAAGTTGTTACTGTAGATAATATTGAGGATTTTAAGAAATATGCTCAAGCAAAAGAGCCTTATATAATTCTTATTAAAGGCGTAATTGATACTAGTAAAGAGCAGGCCCAGATTAATATTGAGTCTGATAAAACTATAATGGGAATAACACCTGATGCAAGTATTGTGGGGTGGGGAATTTATCTTAAAGGAGTACAGAATGTAATAATTAGAAATCTGACTATAAAAAATACTTTTGAGAATCCTAAAAACGATGCTATCACTATTGATTCTTCTAAAAATATCTGGATAGACCATTGTACTTTATCAAGTAATATGGTGGTGGTTCCTGAAAGAGAAAAGGACAAAGATAAGGTTGATGCTTTACTTGATATTATAAAGGGTTCTCAGGGAATAACAGTGTCTTGGAATATATTTGAGAATAGCTGGAAATGTACTCAGGTAGGAAGCAGTGATAGTTCTACGATAGACGCAGAGGCAAGGGTTACTTACCATCATAATATTTTTAGAAACACAAATTCAAGAAATCCCAGTGTGAGATTTGGTACAGTTCATGTATTTAATAACTATTATCAAAACGTCCTTCTTTACGCTATTGCTTCCAGGATGGGTGCGAAAGTGCTTATAGAGAATAATTATTTTGAGAATGTATCTCTTCCTATAACAACCCAATTTGAAAGTCCCCAGGATGGGTATGTAAAAGAGACTGGAAACTTTTATTGGGAATGCGGAGATAATAATATAACTCAGGAATTAAAGGAGATAAAAGTCCCCTATAAATATGAATTGGATGAAGCAGATGTTCTTCCTTACCTCTTAGAAAAGGGAGCTGGAGCAGGTAAAGAAGTAGTTCTTCCCTAAAGGTTGGTGGTTTTTGTGAAAAAGATATTGAGTTTTTTAATAATCACCATAGGTATTTTTTTGACTCCTGCAATCTCCCAGGAGAATATCCTGGGAGATTGGGAAAAAGTATTTGGGGGATCTAAAAGTGAGAAAGGTTATGGAATTATAAAAATTAGAGATGGTTATTTAGTAGTTGGAGAGACTACATCTTTTGGGAGTGGAGGAAAAGATGTATATCTTCTAAAAATTGACAATAAAGGAGAAAAGTTGTTTGAAAAAGCTATTGGGGGACCTAAAGATGATTATTCTTTTTCAATAATTGAGGGAAGAAATGGCTACTTTATCGTTGGAGCAACCAGATCTTTTGGCGTGGGAAATAGTGATGTATTTGTTATTAAAATCAATGAAAATGGGGATATCCTTTGGCAAAAAACTTTTGGGGGAAAAGGTTTTGAAGAAGGATGGAGAATAACAAAAGATAATGAAGGAAATTATGTAATAGTAGGTAGAACAAATTCTTTTGGGAATGGGCAATATGATCTTTATCTTATAAAAATCGATGAAGAGGGAGACTTAATTTGGGAAAAAGCTTATGGAAGGGAAATGAGCGAATATGGATATGGAATATGTGCAGATAGCGAAGGATATGTAGCTGTGGGTATAACAAATTCTTTCTCAGAAGGCCAGGATGTTTATGTGGTAAAAGTTGATAAAAATGGTAATCTTTTATGGGAGAGGGTTTTTGGAGGAAAGGGTTTTGATTATGGATACGATGTAGAAGGTAATGAAGAGGGATATTTAGTTGTAGGTAATTCTAATTCTTTCTCAGAAACTGTAGATTTGTATGTCTTAAAACTTGATAAGAATGGAGAAAAAGTTTGGGAGAAAGTGTATGGTGGTAAAGGATACGATACTGGATTTTTTATAATGTCCAATAAAAAAGGAGAATATGTTGTTGTAGGTGGTTCAAATTCTCAGGGATCAGGAAATAGTGATGTGTATGTGGTCAAGATTGACGAGGATGGAAAGGTTCTTTGGGAAAAATATTTTGGGGGAGCCGACTTAGATGAAGGTTGGGGAGCTATTGGGGATGAATCTTATATAATTGTTGTAGGAAGATCAGAATCTTTTAGTGTTGCAAATAGCGAAGTTTACTTAATTAAATTTAGAGAATAACTTGACGAGGGAGGGAGTATGGTTGATGTAGTATCTTATGGAGAAGTGATGTTGCGTTTTACTCCAGAAAGATATCGTACTTTTTTGAGTAGTAATGCATGGAATGTAGAGATCGGAGGCACCGAAGCTAATGTTCTTGTTTCTCTTTCTTTGTTGGGATTAAAGACAGAGTTTGTGTCCTTTTTCCCCAATAACTTTTTAGGCTTTAAAGCTCTTAGTGAGCTGAAAAAGTATGGGGTAGGAGTCGAAAGAGTCAAACTCACTTCTGAAGGAAGGATGGGAATTTATTTTGTAGAACTTCATCATCGCTCAAAGGGAATAAAAGTACTCTATGATAGAAAAAACTCATCCTTTTCTAGAGGGACCCTCTCTGATACGGATTTAGATTTTATAAAAAAAGCAAAACTTATACATCTTACAGGAGTAACGCCCAGTTTAAGTGATGTTTGTAAAAATAATATATTGAAAATATGTACTTCTAAAAGAGACGGACAAAAATTATCCTTTGATGTTAATTATAGGAAAAGGCTATGGAGTGAGAAGGAATGCAGAAGGTTTCTAGATATAGTATTACCCTTTGTAGATTTACTTTTTATCAAAAAGGAAGATTATAATCTTCTTTTTGAAGAAGAAACAAACGAAGAGAAAATTTTAACTAAGTTACAAAAATCTTATGGTAGAGAAAAGATATATGTTTTAACGCAAGGAGAGGAAGGATGCTCAGTTTTATACAAGGATGAATATATAACCCAACCTGCTTACAATACTGATATAATAGATAGGATAGGAGCAGGAGATGCTTTTGTGGCTGGATTTTTATATGGTTATCTTACAAACAAGGGTTTAAAAGAGTCAGCAAAGTACGGCAATATTCTTGCTTCTATAAAAATGAGTGTGTTTGGAGACTTCCCTGCTCTTGATACTTGTACTCTTAAGAGTCTTTTAGAAGAAGAGAATATGAGGGGTGTTGAAAGATGAAATCTAAAGTAGAGATTAATTCTACTAATCAGACCTTGGAAATTTTAGAATATATAGTTCTTTCTGGAAGGGAGGTTTCTTTAAAAGAAATTTCTGAGGAAATTGGACTACATATCTCTACTGTGCATCGTTATCTTTCTTCATTAGTTGAGAAGGGATATGTAAGGAAAACTCCTAATGGTTTTTATAAACCTGGCTTTAGAATTTTAGAGCTTTCTTCTTACATTCTTCAAAGTTTAGATTTAAGAGATATAGCTCGACCATTCCTTATTGAGCTTATGGAAAAAACAAAGCAAACAGTACATCTTACCATTAAAGATGGCTATGAAGGAGTCTATATTGATAAAGTTGAAGGTCCTGGTACTCTTCCTATGATGTCTCGGGTAGGAATGAGAATGCCTCTTTATTCTACAAGTTTTGGTAAAATTCTTCTTGCTTATAGTTCTGAAAGTTATATTGAGGATTATTTAAAGAAAGTTCCTCTTATTCCTCGGACAGAGAAGACTATAACTGATCCTCTAAAATTGAGGGAAGAATTAAAAAAAGTAAAAAGACAAGGATATGCTTTTGATGAGGAAGAAAATGAGAGAGGTATTAAGTGTATAGGAGCGCCTATCTTCGATTTCTCAGGTAACGTGGTCGCAGCAGTTTCTATTTCTGGATATTATTTAAACTTTGAGGGGGAGAATAGAGAAAGACTTCTTAAGGAACTTTTAAATACTTGTGAAAAAATAAGTAATGTATTAAGAAGTAGAGCCTAAGGAGGATTTTATATATGGATTTATCTGCAAATTATGTCGGCCTTAAGCTTAGGAACCCTATTATAGTGGCCTCATCTGGTTTAACAGAAAATTTAAAGAACATGAAAAAATGTGAGGAAAATGGAGCCGGAGCTTTAGTTGTAAAGTCTCTCTTTGAAGAGGAAGTATGTAGGGTTTCGCCTACTCCTCGTTTCGAGATCATTAATAGATCTATGGGCTCTTTAAAATCTCAAACTTTCTATTCTTTTGAGCAAGCAAGTCCTTTTGGGCCAGAAGAATATTTTGAGGAAATAGACAGAGCTTTGAATGTTTTGTCTATTCCTGTAATTCCGAGTATAAACTGTATAACTGATGAGGGATGGTTGAAATACTCTAAGATGGCAGAAGAGGTAGGAGCTCCTGCTTTAGAACTTAATGTTTCTTGTCCTCATGCATCTATCTCTTTCAGAGGTCAAGACGTGGATGATACTATAATTCATGTAGCAAAACTTGTTAGGGAAAATGTGAAAATTCCTATTATTGTTAAGATGCCCATGCAACTTTCATCCCCTCTTGCTTTAGCAAAAGCTCTAGAGAATATAGGTGTGGATGGTGTAGTTATGTTTAATAGGCTTACAGGTTTAGATATAGATTTGAATACAGAAAAGCCTATATTACATGGTGGATATGCAGGGCATGGGGGCCCTTGGGCTTTTAATTATGTGTTGAGATGGATTTCTGTGAGTCGTCCTCATCTAAGAATTTCTATTGCAGGTTCCGGAGGAATAGGAAGTGGAGAAGATGTGGCAAAGTATATTCTCACTGGTGCTGATGTAGTACAAATTTGTAGTGTAGTGTATTTGATGGGATATGAGATTATTTCTGTAATTCTAAAGGGCCTTGAGAGATTTATGGAAAGGAAAGAGTATAACTCTTTAAACGATTTCAGAGGCAAAGTTTCAGGAAAGGCTATATTAGGAAATAATGATATAGATAGAAGACATTTATATGAAGCCTTTATTAATCCTGAACTCTGTACCTCATGTGGTATATGCAAAAAGGTTTGTATATATGATGCTCCTATAGAAAAAGGTAACAAATACTATATTACTGATCTTTGTGATGGTTGTGGACTGTGTGTCAAACTTTGTCCTTCGAAGGCTATAAGTATGATTTATGTGGGAGGAAAAAGAGAATGAAAAAAATTAAGGGGGATATTATTGTTATAGGGGCTGGAGGAGCAGGAATAAGGGCTGCACTTTCTGCTTATGAGAAAAATCCACATTTAGGAGTTATTCTCTTGTCTAAAAAGCCTATAGGAACAGGTGGAGTAACAGCTAATGCTTTTTCTGATAGAATGGCCTTTCATGCTACCCTTTCTTACACCTTACCTTCTGATAAGAATTATTTTTACCATGCTATGGATATCTATAAAATTGGAGGAGAGGTATCTGATTACAACTTAGCAGAAATCTTAGCTAAAAATAGTGAATCTGCTGTGGAATATCTCATATCTTTAGGAGTACCTTTCGTAAAAACTCCTGAGGGAAAAATAGATCAGTTTCTGACTGATGGTTCTGAATATCCTAGAGCATGCTATGTAGGTCCGAATACTGCTATCGAGATAGCTAAAGCTCTAGCTAAAAGGTTAAAAGAGAGTAAGGTAGAGATTTATGAAAATATAATGGTATATGATTTTATAGTTAAAGGAGACAGAGTAGTAGGGGCAAAAGCTATTAATACTCTTACTCAAGAAAGGTTTATTGTTCAAGGAAAAGCTTTTATATTAGCAACGGGTGGAGCAGGAGAATTATATTATCAAAATGTATTTACATCAGAAATGACAGGTGATGGTTATGCATCAGCGTTGAGGGCAGGAGCAGAACTTGTAAATATGGAGTTTATGCAGATTGGTATATGTCATCCTTATATTTTATTCGCAGAATCTGGAAGTATGTTTCGTGCTCTCCCTAAAATTGTAGATGAAAGTGGAAGAGAATTTTTACCATATTATCTTTCAGAAGAGGATAAGAGAAACTTATGTGTACTTGAATTTAAGAAGGGAGCTCATTGGCCTGTATCTTATGAGTCTCCAACGAAGGTTATAGATTTAGTTATTTATTATCATATTCGGAAGGGTCATAAAGCTTTTATGAATTTTATGGAAAATCCTTCTTATCTATCTTACGAAAATATCCCTGAGGAAATATTAAGATGGAGTGAAAAGATAGGTAAGGAAATATTTAAAGATACTACTCCCTATGAGAGATTAAAAAAGATTAATCCTCAAATTATTGAGTGGTTAAAAGGTTATAATATTGATCTTTCAAAGGAACTTTTACCTATACACAATGCTTTACAACATTTTCAGGGAGGAGTAAAGATAAAGGAAGATGCAAGCACAAATTTAAAAGGGCTTTTTGCAGCTGGAGAAGTAGCTGGTGGTCAACATGGGGCTAATCGTCCTGGTGGAAATTCTCTCTTAGATACTCAAGTATTTGGAAAGATTGCAGGAGAGAGCGCAGTACTGTTTGCTGAGAGAAATGATTTTGTAGAGCTAGAAAATATAGAAGAAAAGGAATACAGTACTCAGGGTATTCCAGCAGGATTTGCAAGAAAGAAAATAAAAGATATTGTTTCCCAATATGGATTTTTAGTAAGGATAGAAAAAGAGGTTAAGAAGGGTATTCAAGAGTTAGAAGAGATAAGGAAACAGGGAATTTCGTTAGATGAAAAAGGATTAGCTTATTACTACGAAACTATCAATATGCTTGATGTGGCACAAGTGATATTAAAAGCTATTTTAATTAGAGATGAAAGTAGAGGTCCTCATTTAAGATTTGAAATATTTTCCCCTCCTATAATAGAATTTCTTCCCAAAAAGCCTGAGTGGAATAAGTATATAGTGTTTTATAAAAAAGATGGCGAATTGAAACATGAGATAAGAGAACCTGTGAGACCCAAGGAGGAATAAAAAAAGTGAAATCAAAGGCTGCTGTTTTAGAGGAGTTTGGCAAGCCCCTTGTTATAAAACACCTTGAGATTCCAAAACTTCCCTCAAAAGGAATTTTAGTTAAGATGGTGGCCTCTGGAATTTGTGGCTCGGATCTACACATGATAGATGGAAAAGATCCACGGGTTCCTTTACCTATCATATTGGGACATGAAGGAGTAGGAGAAGTTATAGAAATAAATGGAGAAAAAAAAGATTTAAATGGGGAAGTAATTAATAAGGGAGATTTAATCATATGGAATAGGGGAATCGTATGTGGAGAATGTTATTTTTGTAAAGTAGCTAAAACGCCTTATCTATGCAATAATAGGAAAATATATGGAATAAATCGTTCCTGTGCTGAGTATCCATATCTTCTTGGAAGTTATAGTGAGTATATAGTCTTAGAAGAAGGGACAGAGATAATAAAATTATCTTTTAAAACTG
>CALHTV010000067.1 GCA_938039765.1 uncultured Dictyoglomus sp.
AGAGCTTGATAATCTTTACGACATAATTAAAACTGACTATGTGAATTTTGTCAGTTCTAATATGAATGTGGTTTCTAAAAAAGCAGGGGATTTAATGGATGTTATTCCTTATAAGGAAACTAAGAAATGGTTGAATAATATCGACAAAGAAATATTTAGAATTGATCAGATATGGAAACAAAAGACCAAACATTACTTTTTAAAATGGGTAAGAAATTCAATACTAGTAGCTGGTATTGCTGCTATTATTACAACTCTAATTTGTTCTTTAGCAGCGTATCCTTTCAGTAGGATGAGATTCTGGGGAAGAAGATATGGTATTTTAACCTTACTACTTATTCAAATGTTTCCAAGTGCAGTTTATATGATAGCTATTTATAGTCTTCTGAATATTTTAGGAAGATTTATCCCTTTTTTGGGCCTTGATACCTTATCAGGACTTACTTTTGTTTATTTGGGAAATATTGCTTATAACATGTATCTCATAAAAGGTTATTACGATACAATTCCAGACTCTCTTGAGGAATCTGCTATGATTGATGGAGCTACTAGATTTCAAACCTTTTATAAAATAGTTTTCCCATTAGCAAGACCTATTCTTACGGTGGTTGTGATTCTCACTTTCATGAACATCTTTAATGATTTTATATTTGCTAGAATTATACTTCAAGACGCTCAAAAATATACATATGCTATTGGACTTTGGACTTTTTCTTCTGGACCCTATCAAACAGAATGGGGATTATTTACAGCTGCAGCTCTTTTAGGAATGCTTCCTATGACTATTCTTTTCTTATCATTACAAAGATATATTGTTAGTGGTTTGACAAAAGGCGCAGTTAAAGGATAAAAACTTTGTTTGGAGGTGGTGGAGAGATGAATCATAAATTTAGGACAATTTTACTAATTTTAGTGGGGGTTTTTATGTTTACTATGGGTAACTATGGCAATATTAAATTAATGGTAAACCCAATAGATGGCCTATCAAGAGATTTTATAAGAGGTGTAGATATTTCAATGTTATATGAGGTAGAGGCAAAAGGGGGAAAATTTTATGATAATGGGATCCAGAAAGATCCAATCCAAATACTGAAAGATCATGGAATTAATTGGATAAGAGTAAGAATATGGAATGATCCTTATGATGAGAATGGAAGACCTTATGGTGGGGGTAATTGCGATTATAAAAAAATGACTGAATTAGCTAAGAGAGCAAAAGCTCTTGGGATGAAAGTTTTAGTAAATTTTCACTATAGTGATTTTTGGGCTGATCCAGGTAAACAACAAAAACCTAAAGCATGGAAGAATCTAAAGGGATCATCTTTAGCAAAGGCTGTCTCAGATTTTACTTATCAAGTAATAAAATATATGAAGGATAATAAGGCTTTACCTGATATGGTGCAAATTGGAAATGAGGTTAATAATGGATTTTTGTGGCCAGATGGGAAATTAATAGGAGATGATGCAGGAGGATTCAAGAATTTTGTTAAACTTTTTAATGCAGGAGCAAGTGCTGTAAGAAGAGTAGATAAAAATATAAAGGTAGCTGTTCATTTAGCAGAGGGGGGAAATAGTGCGTTATTTAGATGGTTTTTTGGAAATGTGTTAGGATTAAAAATGGATTTTGATGTAATTGGAGTTTCTTATTATCCTTATTGGCATGGTACTTTAGATGAATTAAGAGAAAATCTTGACAGTTTAGCTATGTGGTTGAATAAAGAAATAGCAATATTTGAAACAGCTTATGCTTGGACATTGTCGGATGCTGATGGACATCCAAATATTTTTGGGGGTGATATGTGGAAGATAGGAGGATATAAAGCTACTATCCAAGGACAAGCTACTGCTTTAAGAGATATCATGGAAGTTGTAGCAAATATTCCAAATAATAAAGGACTTGGGATATTTTACTGGGAGGGCTGTTGGATACCTGTAAGAGGAGCAGGGTGGAAAGAAGGAGAAGGAAATCCATGGGAAAATCAAGCTTTATTTGATTTTAATGGCAATGCTTTACCTTCTCTCGATGTTTTTAATTTAATCTACGGAAGCGAGAAGTTTATATTTGCTCCTATCGAGATACTTTCAGAAATAAATATAAAGATATCTGCAGGGGAGATTCCCAAATTGCCTGAAAAAGTTAAAGTTTTGTTTAGTGATGATTCTATAAGAAATTTGCCTGTTAAATGGGAAGAAATGGATCCGAAATTATTATCAATTCCTGGCCGATTTAAGTTAAAAGGGATCATTGGTAATATCCAAAAAGAAGTATATGCTGATGTTACAGTTTCTGGTGAAAAGAATTATATACAAAATCCAAGTTTTGAATCTGGTTTTCTCTCTCCTTGGAAAGTTGAGGGTGATGTTACAGCTGTAAAAGTAGTAAAAGCAACACCTCCTCAAAATGCAAAATCTGGTGAATATGCTCTTAATTATTGGTTAGATAGGCCTTTTAAATTCGAGCTTTATCAAGTGATTAAAGATTTAAATCCTGGGAAATATAAAGTAAGTTTTTGGATCCATGGTGGAGGAGGAGAGAATCTACTTAGATTTAAAGTTAGTGGTTACGGTGGAGAAGATAAATATATCGATATTGTTAATACAGGGTGGTTGAATTGGCAAAATCCTATTATAAGTAATATTGAGGTAAAAACAGGAGAGATAAGGATAAGTATTATAGTTGATGGGAATACTGGAAATTGGGCTTGGATAGATGATTTTGAGTTAAAAGAGGAGTAAGGAGGTTCTATACTATTATGAAGTATAAAGAGATAGTCATGGGAAGACAGAAAAGAATAGCTCTTGTGGCTCATGATAATAAGAAACAAGAGCTATTAGAATGGGCAAGATTTAATAAGGGTACTTTATTAAATCATATTCTGTATGCTACCGGCACAACAGGAGAGCTTTTGGAAAGGGAATTGGGTTTGAAAATTATAAAGCTTTATAGTGGTCCTCTTGGAGGAGATCAGCAGATAGGAGCTAAAATTGCTGAAGGGGAAATTGATTTTCTTATATTTTTCTGGGACCCTTTAGAACCTCTCCCCCATGATCCTGATATAAAAGCCCTTTTAAGAATTGCAGTAGTATGGAATATTCCTATAGCCTCTAATAGAGCAACAGCTGATTTTCTTATTTCTTCGCCTCTTATGAATACAGAATATGTTAGATTAGTGCCTGATTACTCTATATATCTATACAGGCATATTAAAACTTAACTAAAAATTTTTACTAAAGAACAAAATATAAATATTTATTTATGTTGACATCTAACTATTTTAGAAGTATAATCTTACTTGAGGTTTTTGAAGGGAGGTGGTGAGAGAAACCCTCGATAGATCTGATTTAAGTTTACGGTCTTAAAATTGGATTAGAGAGGAAGCTCTTTCTCCTTAGAAGGAGAAAGGAAGCTCTCTCTAAAAATAATTATTTATGGGAGGGTCGTATGAGTAGGAGGATTTTAGGATTAATTTTAATGGTGTTTCTAATTTTTAGTATTTCCTACGCTCAAACTACTAGATTCAAAGATGTTCCAGCAAATCACTGGGCAGCTGAAGCAGTTAAATACCTCACAGATTTAGGTATAATTTCTGGAATTAGACCCGATACTTTTGCTGGTGATACATATGTAACAAGATATCAAGTAGCAGTTTTACTTTACAAGCTTATTCAAGCTTTACAGGCTGGTAAAATTGCTCTTCCCACAGCAGATATTAGTGAACTAAAAGAGCTGGTATCTCAGCTCCAAGATGAATTACAACTTATAGGGGCTAATGTTGAAGATTTAATGGCAGCTCTTCAGGATTTAGATACGAGGGTTTCTGATTTAGAGACGGCATTGAGTGAGAAAGTAGGAGTAGAAGATGTAGAGGGTATTGTTAGTGAAGCTCTTGCTGATGTAAACGCAAGACTTGACGAGTTAGAAGCAAAAATTGAGAGTATTGAAAAAGTGGAGGTAACCCCTGAACAGATAGAGGCTGTTATAGGTGAGAAGGTTGAGGAACTTTTGGAGGCAAAAGTTAGTGAGAAGTTTGGTGATTTAGAAAGCAGAGTAACCGATTTAGAGGGGTTTGTGACCGATTTAGATTCAAGGTTAGCAGATGTGGAAGCAGCACTAGTAGATAAACCATCTCTTGATGAAGTAGAGGCTATGATTGAGGAGAAGTTAGCAGAGGTAGCAGTTCCTGATGTCGAAGAATTGACTAGTAGAGTAACCGATTTAGAAGACAGAGTAGGTAGTGTGGAGACAAGACTTGATGATGTAGATTCGGCAATTTCTGATTTGATGGCTTCTATAGATGATCTTAATGTTAATTTAGTTGATCTTTCAGAAAAAGTAGAGGAAGTTTTAGCGCTTAAAGAACAGCTTGATGAACTTATTACAAGGATTGAGAGCATTCAAGGAATAGAAGTTCCAGTAGAATTAGAAGAGATTAAATCCTTTGTAACAGATTTAGATGCTAAGGTTTCTGATCTTTCTGTTGCAGTAGAGGATATCAATACAATGGTCTCTGATTTGCAGTCTCAAATTGATGATATTAATGCAAGATTAGATGAAGTTAACACTAATATGGACAATATTAATTCAAGTATTGATGCCTTAACAACAAGTATTGATGATCTATATGTATTAAATGATGGAGTATCTGAGAGATTGAATGAAACTATAGATAGGCTATCAGGATTAGAGGATAAAGTAGCAAATCTTGAGAAAAAAGTCTCTGAAAAGAATTTCACTATGACATTGCAATTTAGCGCAAAGAAATCTTTTGGGGCATCACCAAAGATTGAGGTAACAGAAGCTTATGTAAGGCAAGTATCTCTTACTCTCAGTAATCTTGATTTTGGAATATCTAGTTTAAGCTTAGTTTATGATAAGTATGGTTCCTTTGCTCCAGATAATTATGGATTAGTTGTTGATCTACCATCTTTCCAAGTAAAGGCTACAGCTAAAATTGCTGGACTCACATTATCAGCTGGCTTCAGTGATAGTGATGTATTTGCTGCTAAACTTTCAGGTAGCTTCAATGGCTTTAATTACAATGTCTATGGAATGTTCAGTATAAATAATGCTTATAATTTTGGTCCATTAGGATTAGACGTAAGTTATGAGGTTGCAAAAGGTATAACAGTTTTTGCAGATGGTTATTACAATGATGCTAAATTCGCAGCTCTTGCTGGAGTAACTCTTGATGGGTTATTGCCTAATACATCCATAACTCTCAAAGGAGTATACAGAAATACCCTGGGAGCATATGCAGAAATAAATACCTCCTTAATGCCTAATTTTGACGCAATCGCAATAGTTGATATTCCAGACTTCAATAATATTGATAAGGATAATATCTCTGTAACACTATATGGATCATATAGAGTTAACGAAAGATTTACTCTCTGGGGTTATGTAACAAACAACGAGTCTGGTATGTGGTATGGTACAACTCTTGATTCTACTATTCCTTCTGCTCTATATGTTGAGGCAGATTATGTGCCAGTATCTGGCGTAACCCTTGCTCTATCTGCATATAAATCTGCTTTACCTACCATTACATCTAGTCCATATCCAGATTTAGTAACCTTTACTACAAAGGTTAAGTTCTAATTTAGAGCATATAGAAAAAAAGAAGGGGAGAGAAAAATCTCTCCCCTTCTTTTTTTGTTTTTTTAA
>CALHTV010000068.1 GCA_938039765.1 uncultured Dictyoglomus sp.
GAATACCTTCACTCTACTCCTTATTCCTTAGACAAATATCCTCGAGAACTTTTAATAAAATATTTGAAAAACATTCATATAAGAGATTATGACGGTCAAAGTTTCGATGATGAGGGAAAAAGAAGATACTTAAAACTAGGAGAAGGGTTAATCAATTTTAAAGAACTACTAGCTAAAATTATAGGGCTTGGATATAATGGACCTTTAACTCTAGAAACAGTTTTTGACAATAAAATAGAGGATCTTAAATATAGTAGAGAATTTATTTTAAAAAACCTATCTCAAATATCATTTGCCTCGGGATAAGACCCTAAAATCTTAAAATCTAAACACTCCTCTTTAACTTCCTCTAAAGCTTTACTCACTCTCTCCTCAAAGATATGCCCTTGAAAATCTACAAAAAATCTGTATTCAAAAGGTTTAGAAGGCACAGGTCTAGATTGAATTAGGGTCATGTTTAAATTATAGTCATGTAAAGGTCTTAATGCTCGATACAAAGCTCCAGCCTGATGTTTCACAGAGAAAATAATTGATGTCTTATCTCTACCAGAAGGTTTAGGTATTTCTTTACCTAGAACTAAAAATCTTGTTTTATTATTCCAATAGTCTTGAATATTTTCAGCTAGTATCTTCAATCCAAAAATATCAGCCGCAAAACTACTTGCTATAGCAGCACTCCCTTTTTCGCTTTTAACTATCATAGCTGCATAACTTGTACTTGATGTAGGAACCTCCTCTACCTTAGGCAAATTTTGCCTCAACCATCTCCTACATTGGGCTAATGCCTGAGGATGAGAATAAACTTTTTCAATTTTTACTAAAGAATCTTCTGCTGATATTAAAGAGTGTCTAACATCAAGGTACACTTCTCCTATTACTTTTCTAGTAGTAATTGCTAATAAATCCATTGTGCTTCCCACAGTTCCTTCCATAGAGTTTTCTATAGGAACTACAGCATAGTCTGCCCCTTCCTCTAAAGCCTTAAATATATCTTCCACTGTGGGAAAAGGAACAAAATTAACTCCCTCTCCAAAGAATTTCACTGCTGCTTGATGAGTAAAACTTCCCTCAGGTCCCAAAAAAAGTACCTTGATCCTTTCTTCTAAAGCCCTTGAATAACTTATAATAGTTCTAAAAATGGCTAATATAGCTTCTGAAGATAATGGACCTTTATTTTCTTCAATAATTTTTTCCAAAACTTCTCTTTCTCGAGAGAGATCAAAAACAGGATAGTTATTTTTCTCTTTCCACTCCTTAATTCTAAGCACAATTTCTGCCCTCTTATTCAGAAGTTCTAATATTTCCTTATCTAACTCACTAATCTTATTCCTAAGTTTTTCTAACTCTTCCATCATTGTATCTCCTCAAATATCTCATATTTTTTAGATTTTATAAGAATATCTTTCAACGGTCAATATTGCTTTTCTTTTAAAGCTAATTTAAAATAAATTGTGAAACAAAAGATAACGTAAACTTTTTAAGAGGGGAGTTGATGAAGATAAAATCTAATAAACCAATAAAAATAAGGAAATTTTATTTTCGTGAACTTAACATATTAATTGCTCTTATCGTGTTATCTGTGTTTATTACTGTTATGAATCCTAAATTTATAACTCCTTTCAATCTTCAGGTAGTTGCAAGACAAATTGCTATATACGGTTTACTAGCTATTGGAGAAACTTTAATAATTATAGGAGGAGGTATCGATCTTTCTGTAGGTTCTCTTGTAGCTTTAACAGGAGTTCTTGTGGCCTTATTTATGAAAAATGGAATAGACATGATTATAGCAATAATACTAGTTTTAATCATATCATCCCTTATAGGGCTTTGGCATGGTTTCTTTGTTACAAAATTGAATGTGCCTCCTTTTATTATAACTTTAGGAACTTTAACAGCAGCAAGAGGATTTGCTTCTGTAATTACAAAGGGTTGGCCTATTATAGGTCTACCGGAAAAATTCTTCTTTATAGGACAAGGATATATTTGGGGGATTCCTTTTCCAACATTAATATTTATTGCCTTTGCTCTTTTAGCTTTTTTCATTACTAAATATACTGTTTTAGGCAGAAATTTATATGCTGTAGGAGGCAATATTGAGGCTGCAAGACTTTCAGGTGTAGATGTAGATAAAGTAAGAATTTTTACCTATGTTTTTAGCTCTTTTTTGGCTGGAATTACAGGTATAATTATAGCCTCAAGACTTAGTCAAGGCCAAGCAGGAGTGGGAGGAGGATATGAATTAAGCGCAATAGCAGCAGCAGTAATTGGAGGGACTTCTCTTTCAGGTGGAGAAGGTACAATTTTAGGAACTGTTATTGGTGCAAGTATTATGTCGGTAATCCACAATGGACTTATACTTCTTGAAATATCATCATATTGGCATGATGTAGTAATGGGACTTGTAATTGTAACCGCAGTCACAATAGATATTTGGAGAAAGAAAAAAAGATAAATAATTTAAATTGGGGGTGGGAAAAGGCAATGTTCCAAATTCTTGCTATCTCCTTCTCTAAAAATTCATGCAAAGGGGAGGGTTATCTATGCGTAAAGTTTTGTTAGGTATTTTGATTATGCTGATTCCTTTCATATTTTCAACAGCTTATTCTAAAGAGATCCACGTAGCAGTCATAGGTAAATCAGTACACCCATATTGGGCAGAGGTAGAACTTGGAGTTAAAAAAGCAGCTCAAGATTTAGGAGTAAAAGCTACATTCTTTGTGCCTCAAAAAGAAGATATCCCAGCTCAAATTGCTCAAATGGAATCCTTTATAGCTATGGGAGTAGACGGAATAGCTATTGCTCCTTCTGATCCTACTGCTATTGCTCCAACCATTGAAAAAGCTATGGCTAAAGGCATACCTGTAATTACCTTGGATACTGATGCTCCTCAAAGCAAGAGACTCATTTACATAGGTACAGATAATTATTCAGCAGGAAAAATAGCAGGAATGGTAATGAATGATCTCCTAGGGATAAAGGGTGGTAAAGTAGCAATAGGAACAGGATCCTTAACAGCGATGAACTCTTTAGAAAGAATGAGAGGTTTTATGGATGGTATAGCCTCCAACAAGAGAATAGTTGTAGTAACTAAGCCAGCTCTTTGTGATTTTGAGGATACAGGAAGAGCAGTAACTTTAGCCGAACAAGCCCTATTAACCTATCCTGACTTAAGAGGTTTCTTTGGGGTCTACGCATTCAATGGACCTGCAGCAGCTAAAGCAGTAAAATCTGCGAAAAAAGTTGGTCAAGTTATTATTGTATGCTTCGATACTACACCAGAACATATGCAACTTATTAAAGAAGGAGTCATAGCTGCTACAGTAGGACAAAGACCATATATGATGGGATATAAGAGTGTAGAAGTTTTAACTAAAATGGCCCAAAAAGGTGTAGCTGCAACCCTTAAGGAGCTTCCAGCTAACAGAATAATAGATACTGGAGTAGATGTGGTAGCAGCAGATAAATATATAAAAACTATAAAAAGTGTACAAGCTTTAACTGTAGAACAGTATAGAAAGAAATTACAAGAACTTGGCATTCCTGTACAAGGATGGTAGTTAGGTAAGTTAAAGAAGGGGAGAGGGAAAAACCCTCTCCCCAAATTTCAAGGAGGCACTCAAAAATGAATCAAGAATTGATCTTAAAAATGGAAAAAATTTCAAAGAGTTTCCCTGGAGTACAAGCTCTTTCCGATGTAGATCTAGAAGTCTTCAAGGGAGAGATTTTAGCACTTGTTGGAGAAAATGGTGCAGGAAAATCTACTCTTATGAAAATATTAACTGGGGTTTATCAAAAAGATAAAGGTAGAATAATATTTAAAGGCAAAGAAATAAACCCTCAAAATCCCCATGAAGCTCAAAAATTAGGCATTTCAATCATTTATCAGGAGTTTAATCTAGCCCCTAATTTAGATATTGCAACAAATATATTCTTAGGAAATGAGCCTCGAAAAGGAAAAATAATCAAGCTCTTTGACTATCATAAAGCTTTTCAAGAATCTTATAAACTTTTAAATCTTCTGACTTTAAATTTATCCCCTGACACTCTAGTAAAAGATCTTACTGTTGCCCAGCAACAAATGGTCGAAATTGCTAAAGCCCTCGCTCAAAAATCAGAACTTATCATAATGGATGAACCTACGTCAGCCTTGGCAGGAAAGGAAGTACAGAAATTATTCGAAATTATGAAAAAATTAAAAGAAGAAAGAATTTCTATAATATTTATAACCCACCGTCTAGAAGAAGTCTTTGAGATCGCAGATAGAATAATTGTATTAAGAGATGGTAAAAGGGTTGGAGAATTACCTGCTCAGAAAGACAAGTATGATGAAGTTATTAAAATGATGGTAGGAAGAGAAGTAAGCGTAGCTCCAAAACCACCTACTAAGCAAGATACTATAATTTTAGAGGTGAAAAATCTCTCTTCTAAAAAGATTAAGAATATTTCCTTCTATTTAAAGAAGGGAGAAGTTTTGGGTATTGCTGGACTTGTAGGTTCAGGGAGAACAGAAATAATAAGAGCAATATTTGGAGCTGATCCTAAAATATATGGAGAAATTTACTTAGATGGGAAAAAGGTAGAGATAAATTCGCCTAAAGACGCAATTAAATTAGGAATAGGTCTAGTTCCTGAGGATAGAAAATTACAAGGCCTTATATTAAATATGGCTGTTTTTGAAAATATTTCTCTTGCCTCTTTGAAATACTTATTTCCAAACGGAATCATTAAGTCTGCCCTAGAGTATACTTTAGCCCAAAAATTTGTTGAAAAACTCCAAATAAAAACTCCAAGTATATTTCAAAAAGTAGTAAATCTTTCTGGAGGAAACCAACAAAAAGTAGTTTTAGCTAAATGGCTAGCTTTAAGACCTAAAATTCTAATATTAGATGAACCTACAAGAGGAATAGATGTAGGTGCAAAAGCAGAGATACATAAATTAATAGGTGAAATGGCAAAAGAAGGAATTGGTATAATTCTAATATCTTCAGAACTTCCTGAAATTCTTGCCCTCTCTGATAGAATACTAGTAGTTTCTAAAGGAAGAATAACTGCTGAACTTACGAAAGAAGAAGCTACTCAAGAAAAGATAATGCAATATGCAATAATTTAGCTTTTGTAGTATATTTATTATATTTAGAAAAAGGAGGAAAACCTATGTTAACTTATACCATCTTAATTACAGGTGCCTCTAAAGGTTTAGGATATTCCCTAACAAAACTTTATCTATCTAAAGGACACAAAGTTATAGCCACTTATAGAAAAAATTTAGAAAAACTTGAAGAACTAAAAGATAATCCTAATGTAATTATCTGTCAAATGGACGTCTCAGAGGAAGACTCTGTAAAAAAAGCTTTTGAGTGTATAAGGGAAAAAACAAACCATATCGATATATTAATAAACAATGCAGCAGTTTATTTAGAAGATCGTTCAAAAACTATTGAAAACATAGATATAGAAAAAGCTATTTTAACTCTAAATATAAACTCCATAGGTCCTTTAAGAGTATTAAAATATTTTTATAACTTGGTAGAAAAAGGAGCTAAAAAGTTAATTATTAACGTATCTTCAGAGGCAGGAAGTATATCAAATTGTTGGAGAGATCGAGAATATGCCTATTGTATGTCTAAATCTGCTTTAAATATGCTCTCTGCTATATTGCAAAATTATAGCAAAACAAAAGGGATAAAAGTCCTATCTATACACCCAGGCTGGATGAGAACAGATATGGGGGGTCCTGATGCAGACATATCTCCAGAAGAAGCAGCAGAGGGGATATATGAACTTTCTATGAAAAATTGGGATGTAAATGATAAGAATATATATATGGATTATAAAGGAAATTTAATGTCTTGGTAAAAAAGTAGCAAGTCCCTATTTAGGGACTTGCTACTCTTATCTAAAATATTTCAAAAGACTCCAAACTCTCCTCAAAATAAGGAAGATATTTTTCAAAGGTTTCTTTTAAAGAAGTAAATGTAAAAATATAAGCTTTCCCATCATTAATCAGATAGACCTGCTTTTGTTCTAAAAATAAGCCTTTTTCAAGCTCTATGATATATACAATCTCATAACCTTTATATATTGAAAACTCCTTTTCTCCTTCAAAAATAAATTCAATATTTCCTCCAAAATTATTCTTTACCGCAATTTCCAACGCCTGTTTTATATCCTCAATAAGCTCCTCATCGAATTCTGTTATTCCCTCAGGTGCATCTACAACATTTACATTGAAATTAGCTCTAAATCCACTATCTACAGGACCTACAAAGATTACTGCTAGGTTATATGGCTTTCCATCTATAACTTCCCAACCCTCAGGGGGTATAATAGAAAATCCAAAATCTCCACTCACATACTCCTCAATATCAGCATAGGAAAGCCCAAAAGAAAATACAAAGAGAATTAAGGATAGAATTAAACTCCTTAAAAGAATCTTTCTCATAAAAATCTCCTATTTAAAGTTTTTATTTTTCAAATTTTACAATCTCCCAAAAAGCCTTTTTAGGCTGATGGTTCTTATCAAAAAGTAATGGGTAATCTTCTCTTCCTCTTACAGGCCAAAAATAGAGCCAAGTATAATCGTCAGCAACTCCCCAGAAAGTCACACTAGTGACCACATCTTTATACTTCCTCAAAATAGCAAAAGCTTCTTTATATAGTTGAGCCTGTTTCTCAATCCTATCTACGGGTGGAATTTTAAAATTGTTGTTTTCATATCTATCATAATATATAGAAATATCAAATTCAGTAATTTGAACCTCTAAACCTAATTCAGAAAACCTCTTAATAGAATCCTCCAACATTTTGGGAGTAGGCCAACTTAGAGTCCAATGTCCTTGAATTCCTATTCCATGGATAGGTACCCCTTTATCTTTAAGTTTCTTTATCAATTTGTAGGCTTTTTCTCTTTTTATTGGGTCTTCCAGATTGTAATCATTGTAAAATAATTTTGCATTTGGATCTACCTCATGGGCCCAAATAAAAGCTTTCTCAATAACTTCCTCGCCACAGATGTCATACCAGGGAGCTTTTCTCAAAAATTCCGATGGATTATCAGAGAGGGCTTCATTAACCACATCCCAAGCATAAACCTTCCCTTTATAGTGTCCTACAACTTCTTTAATATGATCCTTTAGCCTTGCCAATACCTCATCTTTCGTACCAGCAAATACCCAGGGAGGAGTCTGTTGATGCCAAACTAAAGTATGTCCTCTTACCTTCATACCATTTTTCATAGCAAAATCTACAATTTGATCTGCATCATCAAAGTTATATCTATATAAGGCTGGATGTATAACTTCCCACTTCATTTGGTTTTCAGGAGTTAAGCTATTGAAATGCTTCTTTAATAAATCTTCGTAAATATATATATTGTTATGATTCACTGCAGCTCCAATAAGAAAATAATCCTTATAGACTTCTTTAAGTGATGGTATTTCCAATGCTTTTACCTCCCCTTTAAAACTTAAAA
>CALHTV010000069.1 GCA_938039765.1 uncultured Dictyoglomus sp.
TTTCTGTGAAACCTTATCTTTTAAAACAGATAAGAGAAGTAGTTTTAAATGTATAAGTTACTTATAACAGATTTAGATGGTAGTATAATTGATGAAAGTGAAAAAATCTCTCATAAAAATCTTGAAGCTGTTAAAATTTTAAAAAGAAATGGGCTTAAAATTACTATTGCAACAGGAAGGTGATGGGCTTCTACTAGTCGTATAATTTCACCTTTAGAAATAAATCTGCCGATTATTCTATACAATGGAGCCGGAATCTATGATCCTATTAGTGCTAAATTCATATTCATAAAATATCTCTCAAAAGTAGCAATTCATAAATTTCTGAAAATGTTGAATGAATATTTAAACTATGTAAAAGTTGGAATATATTGGGAAGATAGACTATTAGAAAATAGAGAGGCCCTGGGACTGATTAAGGAGTATAGAGATGGGATCATAAAGATATTTTTAGAAGGAGAGAAAGAAATTCTAGATAAATTAAAAATTAAAATGGATAACTATGAAGACTTATTTACGATCGTTTTCTCTTCTCCTAAATATTTAGAAATCCTTCCTCCGAATACATCAAAAGGTAGAGCTTTAATAAAGCTCATGGAAATATTAAATCTAAAAAGAGAAGAAATTATTGCCCTTGGTGATTACAATAATGATGAAGACATGTTGAAAGTATCAGGTTTAAAGGTTACTTTAGAAAGTGGAGCTAAAGAATTGAGAGAGATTGCTGATTATATACTTAAAACTTCTCCTCAAGAATCTCTTTATGAGTTAGTATATAATGTTCTAAAGTTAGAAAGGAGGTAAACTTTTATGATTTTAGTAATGATAACTGTAGATAGCATGGAAAACGCAGAAAAAATAGCAGAGACTTTATTAGAGGAAAAATTAGCAGCATGTGTTAATATGATTCCAAATGTAAAATCCATCTATGTGTGGCAGGGAGAAAAGAAAATTGATACTGAAATTCTTATGTTTGCAAAAACAGAGAAAGATAAGTTTCCAAGTCTAGTTAAGAGGGTTAAAGAAATGCATCCTTATGAGTTGCCAGAAATTGTTGGAATACCTGTGAGTTATGGTTTACCAGAATATATTGAATGGGTAAAGAAATCGCTGGTTTAGATGAATTTTTTATGGAAGAGGCTATAAAAGAAGCTGAAAAGGCATTAAAAGAGGGAGAAGTGCCTGTAGGAGCGGTAGTTGTTTATAATGGAGAGATCATTGGAAGAGGTTATAACTTAAAAGAATCTAAAAAAGATCCAACACTTCATGCAGAAATCATAGCAATAAGAAATGCAGCCCAAAAATTGGGAGATTGGAGACTTTATAATTGTAGTTTATATGTAACTCTTGAGCCTTGTGTAATGTGTTTCGGAGCTATATTAAATTCAAGGATTGGAAAGCTCATATACGGAGCAGAAAATATAGAGGAGGGGTATTCTAAATTTATGCTTAGTACTGAGTCTTATAAGAAATGGAATAAAGTTGAGGTAATCTCAGGGGTAAAAAAGGAAAGATGTGAGTTATTAATAAAGGAGTTTTTTGAAAAATTGCGTAGTTCACGTTTATAGTTTTTTATGGTAAAATTATATAGGAGCGGAGAGGTGGCTGAGTGGACGAAGGCGCTCGCCTGGAGAGCGAGTAGACCGCGAAAGCGGTCTCGTGGGTTCGAATCCCACCCTCTCCGCCATAAAAATATTTAAAAAAGGAAATTTTAAAAATGAGCAATTTAAAAGAGCTGATAAATACTACTAGTGTTGTAATAAGTTTTATTTTAGGATTTATTGCTGCATATATAGTAGTAAGAGAACTTAATTATTCTGTGTTATTCAAGAACGAAAAAAGTATAGGAGCGTGGATAGGTAGAATTATAATATTTTTCTTTATAGCCTCCTTTGTTTGGGTTTTGTTAAGTTCTTTCTTTATTCTCTTAAGAATTCAAGAATGATATCTCCCAGGGCTATGCTCAGGTGGGGAGCTAGCGGTGCCCTGTACCTGCAATCCGCTATAGCAGGACCGAAAGGCCACCCGAGGTCTAGTCTTGTGGGAAAGAAAGGGGAAAAGGGAACGATGAAGGTTAGGAGCTGTGCACTAAGAGCACTTCAAACCCCGCCAGGTCCGAAAGGAAGCAACGGTAAGAAGTGTCTCTTAGGTGCCGCAGTAAACCTAACTGGAGTTTACCTATCCTCTTTCGCCTGGAAGGCTAGATCGACGGTGGAGGCATAGCCCTGGGCTTTTTTGGTTATGTTGGTAGACACTCATGTACATCTCAATGACGATAGATTATTTCTGCATTGGAAGGAAGTAGTAAGAAGAGCTAAAGAAAATGGAGTTGATAGCTTTTTTGTGGTAGGTTATGATTGGGAATCAAGTGAGCGTGCTGTCTTTTTAAGTAATCATGATGGAATCTATTCAATTATAGGTGTTCATCCTCATGATTCTTCAAATTTTGAGCTATCAATGTGTGACTGGAGGAAATTAATAAACAGTAAGACTATAGGCATAGGAGAGATAGGACTCGATTACTATAAGTTGTATTCTCCAAAAGAGAGCCAAAAGAAAGTGTTCAGTGAATTTATTCAATTTGCAAAAGAAGTTAAATTACCTATTATAATTCACTGTAGAGAGGCATGGAAAGATCTGCTCGATATAATGCGGGCCGAGAAGGCATGGGAAGTTGGTGGAATAATGCATAGTTATAGTGGTAGTTATGAAACCGCAAGAGCCCTTTCAAATTGGAATTTTTTGTTTAGTTTTTCTGGCCCCATCACCTATCCAAATGCTAAAAATTTAAGGGAAACCTTAAAACTTATTCCCTTAGATCTTATAGTTATAGAAACTGATGCCCCATATTTACCCCCTCAGCCTTACAGAGGTAGGTTGAATGAACCTTCTTACTTACCAGAAATTGCTAAAAAAATATGTGAACTTAAAAACGTTGAATTAGAAAGGTTTTCAGAAATTTTAAAGAATAATTTAAGAAGAGTTTTTGGAGATATTTTATGATTGATAATCTTATCTATTCCTTAGGGGATAATCTTTATCTAAATATAACTAATAGATGCACAAATAGATGTGTATTTTGTATAAGAAATTTTACAGACAAAATAGGAGATAAGAGACTGATACTTAATAGAGAACCATCCTCAAGAGAGATTATAACTTCGCTTAAAGAAATTAACCTAGCTCAATTTAAAGAAATTGTTTTTTGTGGCTTTGGAGAGCCTCTTCTGAGAGTAGAAATTGTAAAAACTGTGGCTAAGTACATAAAAGAAAGTAATCCCAATTCTTTTATAAGAATAGACACAAACGGACATGGTAATATCTTTCATGGAAGAAATATACTACCTGAAATATCTCCATATGTAGATGCGATTTCTATTAGTTTAAATGCGGAAAATGATGAGAACTATAATAAAATATGCCGTCCAATTTTTCAAAATGCTTATAATCATTTGCTTGATTTTATAAGACAGTCGTCGTTATACATAAAAAATGTGACTTTATCTGTATTAAATCTGCCTTATGTAAATATCGATAAGTGCAAGGAAATAGCGGAAAAACTAAAAGTAAATTTTAAGATTAGAGAATTTGTTAAGAATTTATGATGTCCTCTTATCTAAAATTATATAAATCTGGAGAGCTCAAACAAAGAGTTAGTAAATTATATGAAAAACTTAGAGCATGCAGTTTGTGTCCTAGAAACTGTAAAGTGGATAGACTTTCGGGTGAAAAAGGTTACTGTAGGGCTCCTTACTATCCTGTAGTTTCAAGTTATTTCCCACATTTCGGAGAAGAGAGATTTTTAGTAGGAAAAAATGGTTCTGGTACTATATTTTTTACTTACTGCAATCTAGGATGTGTCTTTTGTCAAAATTATACTATTAGTCATCTAGGGATAGGAGAAGAAGTAAGTACTAAGGAGCTTGCAGAGATGATGCTTTATCTCCAAAAGC
>CALHTV010000070.1 GCA_938039765.1 uncultured Dictyoglomus sp.
GAGGAATAAGAGCAAGAAGTAAGAAGTTAAAATAGATTCTTAGAGGATATCCTGTAAGAGGCACTTTCTTTATAAGGGTTATAAGAAAAAGAGAAATTCCAGCGATTAAGTAAACTAAAGTTATATAAGAAGATACATTGATATTTTCAGAGAGGTGTCTGCCTATATATAAATACACAGCAAAAGTTATGGCTCCTATTACAGATAAGATCTCACCCTTCCCAAAGTTCAAAGATAAATGATTACTAGTTATCAAGGCTGTTCCTGTTGTAACTAAAAGAAAAGATAAAAAAAACTTTTTTGTAGGTTTTTTCTTCTCAAATATATAGGTTAACAGTGAGATAAAGATGGGGCTTGTGTTAACTAATACTACTGCGTTGGCCACTGAGGTCAAAAATAAAGCTGAAATCCATGAATAGAAATGAATTCCAAGAGAAATGCCTCCAAAAAGTAAAATTATTCTGTTGTCATTAGGTAGTTTAAGATTTTTATGGTTAATAATTAAAAGAATGCTAGAAGCAATGAGCAAGCGATAAGAAGCAATTGCAAGAGGTGGGGCTGGAGTTAGTCTTATGATTAAAGAAGCAGAAGCCATGGCTGTTATTCCTACGATTAAAAATAGATAGGCTTTTTCTGTTTTTGTTTTATTCTTTAACATTTTTATTCTAATTCAAGACTTAGATCCAAACTCTTAAAGGAATGAGTAAGACTTCCTATGGATATAAAATTTACACCTAATTGGGCTATATTCTCCAAATTTTCTATAGATACTTTTCCTGAGACTTCTATTAGTACTTTTCCTTTTGCTAGATTTACTGCTTCTTTTAAAGTGAAAAGATCCATATTATCCAAAAGAATGATATCTACTTTATTTTCAAGAGCTTCTTTTAGTTCCTCTAAGTTAGTAACTTCTACTTCAATTTTGTATATATGCGAGAGATTTTCTCTAACTCTTCTCACTGCTTCACTTATACTTCCAGCAGCTCTTATGTGATTATCTTTGATCAATACCATATCATATAGAGCAAATCTATGATTTTCTCCTCCGCCTATTTTTACAGCGTATTTCTCTAATATTCTTAAAAGAGGTGTAGTCTTTCTGGTATCTAGTATTTTTACTCCGTAAGGTTTTACAATCTCAACACATCTTCTAGTGTAGGTTGCAATTCCTGAAAGCCTTTGTAGAAAATTTAGAGCTGTTCGTTCTCCTGAAAGAATAGCTTTAGTCTTTCCATATATTTCTAAGAGAACTTCTCCCTTTTCTATTTTTTCTCCGTCCCTTTTTAATTCATTAAAGCTCACACTTTCATCGAGAGCTTTAAAAACCTCTTTAACTAAAGGTAATCCTGCTAATACTCCTTCTTCTTTGGCTATTATTATAGCTTTAGATTTCATATTCTCGGGGATTATACATTCAGTAGTTATGTCACCAAAACCAATATCTTCTTCTAATGCTTCTTCAACAATTTTTCTTAAAAGAAGGTAGGGAATTGATTTCACAATAGATCACCTCTTTTTCTTTTTCCCATATAATGTGTTTCTTCCATTCATCTTTGGAGGTTGGATAATCGATTCTGAAATGAGAACCTCTGCTTTCTTTTCTTAAGAGGGCTGAATTCACTATTAGATAGGAGACTAAAAGCATATTTTTAAACTCAAAAAAAGTTTTATCGTTAATAAATATATTCTGAAATTCCTCTAAGAATTTTTCTATGGTATCTTTTGCTTTATTTAGGTTTTCTTCATCTCTCATTATTCCAACTTTTTCCCACATTACATTTTTCAAATGGAGCATTTTTTCTTTTATCTTTTCTAAGGGATATTCTTTTTTGATTAAGGTAAATTCTTTTAGATTTAAATTGTTTTCAGATGGATTATCATTAGAAATAGCATCAATGCATCTTTTACCGAAGACTAAACCCTCGAGCAAAGAATTACTTGCTAATCTGTTAGCCCCATGTAAGCCTGTACATGCAACCTCTCCACAAGCATATAAGTTTTTAAGACTTGTTCTTCCAAATTCATCGGTTTCTACTCCTCCCATAAAATAGTGGGCAGCAGGTGAAACAGGTACTAATTCTCGTGTTATATCTATTCCATATTCAAGACACTTTTTATATATAGTAGGAAATCTCTCTTTTATCTTTCGTTCTCCGATAGGTCTAAGATCAAGGTATATTTTGTTTTGAGTTTCTAACATTTCAAGAAATATAGCTCTCGTTACAATATCTCTTGGGGCAAGTTCTGCTAAGGGATGATAATTTAGCATAAACCTTTCTCCATAGGAATTTAAAAGATAAGCTCCTTCTCCCCTGACGGCCTCAGATATTAAAAATCTTTGAGTTAAATCTATGTCTAAAGAAGTAGGGTGAAATTGATAGAATTCCAAGTCCATGACTCTTGCTCCTGCTCTATAAGCTGCTGCTATACCGTCTCCTGTTGCAGTTAAAGGATTTGTTGTATGAAGGTATATTTGTCCTGCTCCTCCAGTAGCTAGAATTAAATATTTACTTAGAAAAATTTTTATTTTTTTTGTTTTAACATCTAAAAAGGTTGCTCCATATGCTTTATTTTCGTTGGACAATATATCTAAAAGCATATGATTTTCATAAATATCTATATTATCTCTCTGCTTTATAATTTCAATGAGTACAGTAGCAACTTCACATCCAGTAGCATCACCGTGGGCATGGATTATGCGTCTTCTACTATGAGCAGCTTCTCTTGTAAAGGAAAGTCCATTGTTTTTGTCAAATTTAATTCCCATTTTTATCAAGTCTTTTACTCTTTCTATACCTTCCTCCACTACTATCTTTACTATCTTTTCTTCGTTAAAACCAGCTCCTACACTAATAGTATCTTTATAATGTAATTCGGGAGAATCATCTGGATTTAAGGCTACAGCAATACCCCCTTGAGCGTAGTAAGTGTTGCTTTCTTGAAGTGCATCTTTTGAAAAAAGGGCAATTTTTGATTTTTTAGGGGCATAATATGCAGCTATAAGCCCTGCTATTCCACTTCCAACTATTACTAAATCGTAAGCTTTTTCCACATCTCTTTTGGAAATAGGAGCAAGAAGCTCTTCTTTCATAATTTAAGCATTCTTTCTATAGGTTTTAGAGCTTTTTCTCTTATATCGTCAGGAACTTTTACTTCTGGTTTTAAATCTTCAAGACTCCATAGAATCTTTTCTAGGGTTATCTTTTTCATATTTGGACAGACAGCAAGGGGAGAAGCTAAATGAAATTCTTTCTCAGGATTTTCTTTTCTTAACCTATATAATAAGCCTACTTCGGTTCCTATAATATAGGTTTTGCTATTATCTTCTTTAACAAATTTAATAATACCACTAGTACTTGCAATTTTATCTGCTAATTCTAAAACTTCTCTTCTGCATTCAGGATGGACTACTATTTTAGCATCCTTATACCTTTCTTTTAGGTTGATAATATCTTGAGGAAGAATTCTTTGATGGGTGGGGCAGAAACCATTCCATATTATCATCTCTTTTTTGGTGTATTTACTCACATAATACCCTAAATTCCTATCTGGGATAAAAATAATTTTTTCTTCGGGTATTTTTTCTACAACAGATATTGCATTGGCTGAAGTACAAATATAATCACTTTCTGCCTTAACTTCTGCAGAAGTATTTACATAAGCAACTACTGCATAATCTTTATATTCTTTTTTTAAATTTATTACATCTTCAGGAGTTATAGAATTAGCTAAAGGACAGCCTGCATTTATATCAGGTAAAAGAATCTTTTTATCAGGAGCAAGAATTGAGGCAGTTTCAGCCATAAAATGTACTCCACAGAATATTATGATTTTTTCTTTAATTTGGCTTGAAATCCGAGCTAATTCTAAAGAATCGCCAACAAAATCAGCAATATCTTGAACCTCTGGAAGTTGGTAATTGTGAGCCAGAATTATAGCATTTTTTTCTTTTTTCAATTTCTGTATCTTTTCTTGTATTGTCATTTTTTTTATCACCTCAAAAAAGATATTGTTTGTTATAGAATAATAAATTAAATAAATATTTCCTTGTTGTCAAATAGAAAAACAGCTTATTTTTTCTCCTGATTTTGTTCACTAAGATTTCTCAGAGACAGTTCTTTTTCTAACTCTTTTATCTGTTTGTTTAGTTTTGAAATAGTTCTTTTATTCTTTATTATAGTAGGTAAAAGACTGATAAATGCTAAAATTATTCCAAGAGCAAAAGTTAGGAAGAGAACACTTGAAATTTTCTCTTGGAGGCTCCAGTTTAAAAAATAGATGGTGATTAAATCTTGGTTTTGGAAAGAAAAAAGTAAAGCAATAATAATTCCAATTAAGAGTACTATTATTATACTGGTCAGAAAAATCACCTCCTTAATAAAAGAGGGAGAGTCGATTTTAACTCTCCCTCTTTTATTGTTTTATCAACTATTATTATGTTAACTTCTTTTTATATACTCTGTGGTAATTTAGCAGGCTCGAATATTACTGTTGCTGTATCTCCGTTTTTTACAAAAGCCGCATTAGCTTCGTCAGTATCAATATGAAATTCCCAAGTGAACTTATCGCTTATCCTTATTAATACATTTTCAAAAATAACAGCTCTTATCCCTTCAACTCTTACTTTTACCAATTGTTTGTCTACAAACCCTAGTTCTTCTGCTATATTTTTTGGGGTATGAATGTGTCTCCAAGCAATTATTACACCTTTAGTAAGTTCAATTTCTCCAAGAGGTCCCTTAATCTTTATTCCAGGTGTTCCTTCAATATCTCCAGAATCTCTTACTGGTGGTATAGTAGGTAAGCCTAAATAAATAACATCAGTGAGAGCTAACTCTACTTGTGTGTTCTTTCTTACAGGTCCTAGTATTCTAACTTTTAGAGATCTTTTAGGACCTATAAGTTCTACTTCTTCCTCAGCAGCATATTGACCAGGTTGAGAGAGAGGTTTATAAGGATGTAGTTCATAACCCTTTCCAAATAACCTCTCCAGATCTTCCTGAGAGAGGTGAACATGGCGTGCTGACACGCCTATCGGTACTTTGGCTTCTCTCATTTTATATTCCTCCTCGAATATAATATCTAATTCTTTCTGTTAATGTTATATCATAGTAGAGATATTTTTTAAAGTGAAAAAATTAACAAATCTACTTATCTTCGAGGAGGAATCAATTTTATGTAATCTTCTAAAGATCCATCATCTAAACAACACTCGATAATTCTCTTTCCTAACGGATCTAAATCAAGAGATAAAAATTTCTGAAGTTCTTTTTTGAAGAAACTTTTTAAGATTTCCGCCCCCTTATCATAAGCTTCAGGTCCAACCTCAGGTTGTTGATCTACTTGTAGAAAAGCTTTAGGTATGTAATGTCCTTCAACTTTTACCATTTCTAAGGCATAGCCAAGTAAAGGACACCTTGCTGGTTTGAGTTGTTCAGGTCTTAATCGAGCACTGCCTCTTTTAGCTAAATATTCTCGTACAATCCATTCGGGCATAAAACCAACTCTATAAGCTCCAATATATTGGTTGGGTATAAGTATATATTGAGTATTAGGATAATCTAAAATCTGCTGTAATAATAGATTTGCCTGTTTCACCATTTTCCCTGTAGCGAAAGGCCAATAAGAACCTACTCCTTCACTACTCATAAGATCACCATCAGTAATACTTGGGTTGTCATATCCTCTTGGGCTTACCAATCTCCATAACCATGCTAATGCAGGAGGAAGGACATGGAATAATCCTACTATTCCATAACTTGGCTTCTCCTTAGTACAAGGAGGAGTCCTGAAACCAAAACTTCTAACGTCTACCTCTACAGGTTCATTCACAATATTGGGTATAAATCTCCTAGGAATTATTACTCTGGGATTTGGGCATGGTTTTCCAGGTTCGTCCATGGTATGTTCCCAAATAAGAGCTGTTGCTCCAGGATGTCCTTCGATGTTAAGGAAAATAAGTGGTTCCGGTGGATGCATAGTTAGTCTCTCAAGCTGGGGGTCAGTTCCGTAACTTTTTATGTTATCAAGTCTTACAAACCATCCTTGTTCAGCATCTTTTACTACCATTCTTCCTCTACCTGTTTGAAGTTTCGGATGGCACATAGCCATATCATCGGTTACAGGATGAATTTCACAAGATTCTTGAATTTCAATATAGAATTTCTCTCCTGTGATAATATTAACTCCTAGCAAGACTCTATTGTCTTTTTCTCGATGCATTTGTTGAATCATTTCACTTTTTCCACCACCACTTGCTCCTTCATGCATAATAGTAAGAACATTGTCATAAGGTGTGATTATTTTTACGGTAGATGCGTGAGCAGTTACCCAGCCTTCAATTTCGCCAATGTTTAAGAGTACGCCATAAATTCCTTTTTTAGCGCTAGGTCCTGGGTACAAGTTATAAGAAAAAACTTCGTGTTTTCCGTTTATCCTATTATGAACTACAATTTGTTTTCCTCCAAAATGAGTATGCCTAAAAGGGGGAGCAACGTAGACTATAGCTATAGGTTCGAATTTATCTCTCAGTTGATTCTTAGGTATAAAGCCTTGTATATCTGCCAAAGCTCCCGCAAAAAAGCCAGCATTAGAGGGAGCAATCAATAGAGAGGGATATCCTAATTCCCATCCTCCTGCCATAAAAGGCATTACTATAAGTTCCTGTTTTTTAAGCCATTCGAATGTCTTTACTCGTAGCACATCGAAATCTTCACCAAATTTTTCTTTAAAAGTTGGTTTATCTGTATCTCCCTCATCACCTATTACTAAGCTATCAGGGTCTCTTCTTCTCATATAGACATCCGGATAGTTTACTACTATTCCATTCTTACATTTTGTAACTATGGCTTCTACCACTTCTCCTTTTTCTGGGACTTCATACTTTACTTCGAATTCCATATTATTTTTTCCGCCTAATGCAAGTTCAAAGAAATCTTCTCTTTTCTCTGGAATTATTATTTTTTTACAGGAAAGAAGAATATCTTTTACTTCTTCTGACAACACGAAGTAGGATATATCTTCCCTCAACATAGGATTCTCTCCTTTCTTGTCTTTACAAATGATAAAATTAATAGTATATACTTCATCGGGAAAACTGGTCTCCATTGAACCTGTTTTTAGATTACGAAATTAGTTTAGCACAAACAAGTGTTAAAATCAATTAAAAATATATTAAATTGAGGAGGAAAAGGATGAGTTTTAGAGAAAGTTTAGATTATATAAATAGTTTTATAAATTATGAGAAACAATTAAATAAACTCAGCTATGAAGAAAAGAAGTTTTTTCTTGAGAGAATGAGATATCTTTTGGACTTGATGGATAATCCGCACAGTAAACTTAAGGCTTTTCATGTTGCAGGAACAAAGGGAAAAGGATCTACTTCAGCTATGATATTCTCAATATTGAAAGAGGCTGGATACAGAGTAGGGTTATATACTTCTCCTCATTTACAATCCTTAAGAGAAAGAATTGCTAGTGATAAAGGCATTATTTCGCAAGATGAATTTGATGAGTTAGTGAATACAGCAAAACCATTTATAGAGAAAGCTAAAAAACATTCAGTATATGGAGCACCTACTTTTTTTGAGATTTTAACTGCTTTGGCTTTTTTGTATTTTTCTATTAAAGAATTAGATTATGTAGTCATTGAAGTAGGTTTAGGAGGAAGGTTAGATGCTACAAATGTTATAAGGCCACTATTATCGGTTATAACTCCTATTGGGTATGATCATATGCATGTTTTAGGCGATTCCCTTGACAAGATAGCTTACGAAAAGGCGGGAATTATTAAGGAAAATATTCCTGTACTTTCTGCTCCTCAGAAGGATGAGGCTTGGAGAGTAATAAAGAGTGTTTCTTTAGAAAGAAAAGCTCCTTTTTATAGAGTAGATTATATTTATAAATGGAAAAAAATAGATTTCTCTCTTGAAGGACAATTTTTCTTGTTGGTGGATAAAGAGAAAAGGATGGAAGAGAAGATATTTATACCCCTTTTAGGAGAGCACCAAATTGTTAATGCTGTAACGGCTTATGGAGCAATAGATCTGTTAAGAAGTACTCTTAATATTGATAGTAATGTTGTTAAAAAAGGGTTAGCAAAAACAGAATGGAGAGGTAGGTTTCAAATAGTAAGTAAAAAGCCACTTATTGTTATTGATGGAGCTCATAATGTAGATGCAGCTTTAGCTTTGAGAAATACTATTGAAAATTATGTCAAGTTTGAAAGATTATTTTTAATATGTGGGTTAATGAAAGATAAAGATGCAAATAACTTCTTATACACTTTAGATCCTTTAGTTTATAGTAATAATTTTGTACCTTTACAGAGTCATAGAACAAGAAGTCCAGAAGAGCTTTATAGTATAGTAAGTTCAACTAATAAAAGTATTAATATTTATGACAACTTTAATATGGCTATTGAGAATGTAAGTAAAGAAGCCTCACCTGCTGATTTGATTCTTATTACAGGATCCCTTTATCTAGCAGGTGAGGCTTTGGATTATTTCTATGGAAAATTAGATTAGTCTTTTAAAGCAGCTTTGAAATATTCAAGAAATACGTTTTCAGGAACGGCTCCTTCTATCTCTACTTTTTCATTTATTATAGTCTTTGGAACTCCTGTAACTTCATATTTCTCTGCTAAATGAGGGAATTCTATAGCTTCAATCATATCTGCGGTTATGAGAGGATTTTCCATGGCAAACTGATGGGCAAGTCTTACAGCTCTTGGACAGTAAGGACAGGTAGGAGTTACAAATACTTGTATGTGGACAGGTTTATCTATGGTAGCTAAGAATGCCTTTGTATTTGGAGAAAGTTGAGTTTCACCACGAGATATATCAATAATATCTTCTATAAGACTAGAGAACTCATATCCAGATGGGATACCAAAATACCTAACTCCCAAAACATTGCCATTTTTCTCAAATAGAATGGCTGGAATTTTGTCTACATTGTATTTTTTGGCTATTATCTCATCTGTTAGAAAATCGTGGACTTCTAATTCTAGAAGCTCAGAAAGACTTGTTAACTCTTCTAAGATCTCTCTTGTCTGTTGACAGTAGGGACATTCAAGTCTTCCTGGTACTACAAGTTTGCTACCTGCGGCTTTTTCGCTGAAAAGTATAACTTTTACCTTATCCTTCAAATTTTCCTTAAAAAGATTTTCTAAATATTGGCGATCTTCCTCTTTTAGTAAAGCCATTTTTAAAACCTCCTTATAGTTTAATTTCTTCTAAAAATTTGCTAGCTTCCATTCCAGCTATAGCCCCATCAGAGACTGCAGTAACTATTTGTCTTAATATTTTTCCTCTCACATCTCCTGCAGCATATATGCCAGGAATAGAAGTGTGCATTTTCTCATCAGTTATTATAAACCCATTTGGATCTAAATTCAAAAGATCTTTAAATAGCTCTGTATTAGGTATCAACCCAATGTAAATGAATACACCATCTACAGGAAAGATTTTAATTTCGTGAGTCT
>CALHTV010000071.1 GCA_938039765.1 uncultured Dictyoglomus sp.
TAGCTGTAAGAGTAGGCTCTCGTCATGAGGAAAAGGAAGAACATGGTTTAGCTCATTTTGTAGAACATCTCTTATTTAAAAATAATTTAGTTCGAAGGATAGATGATATACATAAAGAAATAGATCAACTAGGTGGAGAATTAGATGCCTTTACTACTAGGGAATTTACGTATTTTACTCTGAAAATCCTGAGTTATCACTTTACTAAAGGTGTAAAGCTTTTAAGCGATATTATACTAAGACCTAAATTTTCTGAAGAAGAGATTGAATTAGAAAAAAGCGTTGTAAAAGAAGAGATTAGAATGTATAAAGATTCTCCTGAAGAGCTTGTATTTGATAATTTTTTAAAAGCTTCTTGGGATAATCATCCTTTGGTTAGGGAGATTTTAGGTACTGAGAAGTCCATTTCAAAATTTACGAGAGATTTGATACTTGCTTTTTATAAAAGGCATTATAGATCAGATAATATGGTTATTGGAGTTAGTGGAGACCTACCAAGTAATAAAGTTGAAGAAACTTTTAAGAAATACTTTGTTTTTGAAAACAGCAACTTTGTTGATTACAAGGAAAAAACTTTTCAAAAATCTCCTAAGTTTAAACCTAGAATTGTTTCTTTAAAAAGAAACTTTGAGCAAATTCAATTAGTATGGGGAACTGAAGGTTATAAACCTGGAGATCCACGTAGAGAATCTTTAGCTCTTATTTCAGTTTCTTTAGGGGGTGGTATTAGTTCACGCTTGTTTCGAGAGTTAAGAGAAAAAAGAGGTTTGGTTTACAATGTTGAGACTCATCTTCTAACTTTTAAAGATGCTTCTCTATTTGGTATTTATACTGCTACAACTGCAAATTCCTTTATCAATACCTTTAATACTCTATTAGAGGAAAAGGAAAGGCTATTAAAAGAAGGACTTACTAAAGAAGAGTTAGATCTTTCCAAACGCCAAACTATAAATAACTTTTTAATGGCTATTGAAAGTCCTTCCCAGAGGCTTTTCTACTTTTTGGATTCCTATCTAACCTATGGTAGAATAGTTCCTATAATAGAAAAAATTGAAAAAAAGAGAAAAGTAACTCTAGAAGATGTAAACAAAACCATTCAAGATATATTTTTAAAACCTTTTTCTATTTCTATAATAGGTCCTGTAGAATCTCAACATAAAGTTATTTTAGAAGGGGGAATAAAGCAATATGATTAAAGTTGTACTGTTTGGTGCCTGTGGTAAAATGGGGAGAGTTATAGGGAAAGCCATTATAGATGCTGAAGATATGGATTTAGTAGGAGTTATAGATCCAAATTACAGAGGAGAAAAATACGAAAAGATTGTTGGAACTGATAAAATTTCTCTTGAAGTTAAAGAAAGTATCTCTGACTTAAGTACTGATTTTGATGTAGGAATTGATTTTACAAATGCTGAAGCTGCTTATAAGAATATTATTTCAGTTTTAAAAATGGGTAAAAGAATGGTTGTAGGAACTACAGGACTTACTAAAGAAATGCTAGATAGAATTAAAGAATTAGCAGAGGAAAATAAAACGGCTGTATTAATCGCGCCAAATTTTGCTTTGGGAGCCGTTTTGATGATTGAACTTGCTAAGCAGGTAGTCAACTTTTTCCCTGATGTAGAGATCATTGAATTACATCACAACGAAAAAGCAGATGCCCCTTCGGGTACAGCTATATTAACGGCAGAACTTTTAAGCGAGAAATTGAAAAAGTTAAATTTGCAACATAAGGATGCGACTAAAATTGAGAAAATTCCTGGATCTCGAGGTGGAAAGTTAGACTCTATAAATATCCATAGTGTGAGACTTCCTGGACTAGTAGCCCATCAAGAAATTATATTCGGGGGATTAGGTCAAATCCTTACTATAAGACATGATGCACTAAGCAGAGAATGTTATATACCTGGAGTTTTAATGGCGGTACGAGAGATAATTAGAAGAGAGGGATTCTATTATGGTTTAGAGTCTATTATAAAGAAAGGGGAGAGTGAAGGATTATGACTCATTTTGGTTCTTTAATTACAGCGATGGTAACTCCTTTTGATGATTATGGTGAGATTAACTGGAAAGAAGTAGACCGGTTAGTAGAAAAATTAGTTGCAGATGGTAGTGATAGTATTGTAGTTTCTGGAACCACAGGAGAGGCTCCTACTTTATCTAATAAAGAAAAATTAGCTCTTTTTGAGAGAGTTAAAAGTTTAGTTGGAGATAAAGTTAAAGTTATTGCTGGTACAACTAATTATTGTACTAAAGAGTCTATAGAACTCTCAAAAGAAGCCGAAAAAGTTGGGGTTGATGGAATATTAGCTACTGTTCCTTATTATAACAAACCACCTCAGGATGGTTTATATATGCATTTTGCTAAAATTGCCTCTGAAGTGTCTCTTCCTATAATTGTTTATAATATACCTTCAAGAACAGCAATCAATATTCTTCCAGAGACTCTGAAAAAATTAGTTACTGATTGTCCCAATATTGTAGGCGTAAAAGAAGCAAGTGGGGATATAAACCAAATTGCTATGATTAGAAAGCTTTTACCGCGTCCCTTTTTGCTTTATAGTGGGGATGATGCTATGACTCTACCATTACTGAGCGTTGGAGGAGATGGTGTTATTAGTGTAGCTTCACATATTGTAGGAAAAGAGATAAAAGAGATGATAAATAGCTACTTTAAAGGTGAAGTAGAAAAAGCTGCTGAATTACATTTAAAACTTTTGCCCATTTTTAAAGGATTATTCTTGACAACAAATCCTATACCTCTAAAGGAAGCTTTAAATCTTTTAGGCTATAAGGTTGGAAAGTGTAGATTACCCTTGAGTCCTATTGATTCTAAAAATAAAGGAGAATTGATAAGAATATTAAAGGAATACGGTTTTGAGGTAAATGAAGGATAAATTGAAGATAATCCCCATTGGGGGTTTTGGAGAAATTGGGAAAAATATGCTTCTTATCCAGTATAGTGATACTATGTTAGCTATTGATGCTGGTATTATGTTCCCTGATGGGGATATGTTGGGGATTGATTTTGTAATTCCTGATATTTCTTATCTTTTAGCTAACAAGGATAAATTAAAAGCTTTAATATTAACTCATGGACACGAAGACCATATTGGAGCTTTGCAATATATTTTAAAAGATTTAAATGTTCCTATATATGGAACCCCTTTAACTTTAGGGATGGTTGAAAAAAAATTAGAGGAGTTTAGATTAAGAGCAAACTTAAAGAAAATCAATTATGGAGAATCTATAATAATAGGTCCCTTCATTGTTGAGCCCTTTAGGCAAACTCACAGTATTCCTGACACTATAGGTCTTGCTATAACGACTCCTGTGGGTTTGATTGTGATAAGTGGAGATTTTAAATTCGATCAAACCCCTATTGATGGGAATAAACCAGACTTTGATAAGCTAGTGGAACTATCTAAGAGGGGTGTTTTAGCCCTATTTTGTGATAGCACGAATGTGGAACAACCTGGTATGACGCCTTCGGAAAGTTTAGTGAAGAATACTTTTGAGAGTATTTTTAGTTCAACAAAAAGTAGAATTTTTCTTGTAACTTTTGCTTCAAATTTTCATCGCATACAACAAGCTATTAATATGGCATTTAAATTTGGAAGAAAAGTAGCAGTGGCTGGGAAAAGTTTAGTGAGCAATATAGAAGTAGCTCGTAAATTAGGTTATTTAGATATTTCTGAAAACATAATGATCAATATAAAGGATGTTAATAGTCTTCCTCCCGAAAAAGTTCTTGTTTTAACAACAGGGAGCCAAGGAGAACCTTACTCTGCTTTATCTCTTCTTACTAACCATTCTTATAAACAATTATTTTTGCAATCTGGAGACACAGTAATTCTTTCTACAAAGCCTATACCTGGAAATGAAACTATGGTTTATAAAATGGTAGATCAACTTTTTCGTAAAGGTGTAGATGTTATCTATGGTAAAGAAGCAGGTGTTCACGTTTCAGGACACGCTGCTCAAGAGGAGATAAAAATGTTGATTAATCTTTTAAAACCTAAATATTTAATACCTTATCACGGAGAATATAGACATTTAGTTTTACTCAAAAAATTAGGAATGGAATTAGGAATACCCAACGAAAACATTATAATTCTTGAGAATGGTATGATTTTAGAATTTGAAGGGGAAAAGGCTTTTTTAAATGGTAAAATAGAATTAAGTAATGTATATGTGGATGGATTAAGCATAGGAGAAGTGGGAAATATTGTACTTAGAGAGAGAAAAAGGCTAGCAGAAGATGGGGTTTTGGTTGTAGGAGTTTTAATAGATAGCAATACAGGTCTTATCCTAGATGGTCCTGAAGTCATCTCTAAGGGTTTTATATTTGTGAAGGAATCAGAAGAACTTTTGGAAAATGCTAAGAAAAAAATAAGGGATGTCTTTAAAAAGAAGATTAACAACACAGATAAGGAAACATTAGTGAAAGAAACTTTAGAGAAATTCTTCAATGAAGAATTAAAAAGAAAACCAGTTATAATTCCATTAGTATGGGAAATTTAAAGAATGGAGAGAAATAGATTAATTGGTATTTTCTTATTAAGTATTAACATATTTGGTTTTTTATCATGGATTTTTCCTGATTCGAGTGGTATTTTAGGTAGAGTTTTTATAAATTTTTTAAGAAACTTTTTTGGTCTTTATTTAATTCCCTTTTTACTTTTTGAGTTAATTTTAATTTA
>CALHTV010000072.1 GCA_938039765.1 uncultured Dictyoglomus sp.
ATGATGCTGTTTCTCCTATTATTTATGCAGATAGTATAAACTATGATAGAGTATATAGTGGTTCTCGTTATGGAAAGGGAGAGGAGACCTATTTAAACTGTCCATTAACTAAGGAAGAGTATGAAAGATTTGTTAATGAACTTATTAATGCAGAGACTGTAGAATCTCATTTTCCAGGAGAAGAGAGATATTTTGAGGGTTGTCTTCCTATAGAGGTCTTGGCTAAAAGAGGTATAGATACTCTTAGATTCGGACCAATGAAGCCTGTAGGTCTTCCTGATCCCAAAACTGGAAAGGAACCTTATGCAGTAGTACAGCTTCGTCCAGAGAATATACAGAAGACCCTTTATAGTATGGTTGGTTTTCAAACTAGGCTTAAATTTCAAGAACAAAGAAGAGTATTTAGAATGATTCCTGGTTTAGAGAATGCAGAATTTGCAAGGTATGGAGTTATGCATAGAAACACTTATTTTTATGCCCCTAAATTCTTAAAACCTACTCTTCAATTTATAAAAGATGAAAGAATTTTTTTTGCTGGACAATTAATAGGAGTTGAGGGATATATGGAATCTGCAGCTATGGGAATTGTAGCAGGAATAAATGCATCTCGTCTTATAAAGAGTAAACCTCTTATTATATTTCCTAATACGACCATGATTGGAGCATTAATTGGATATGTGACAACTAAAGTACCATTAAAGAATTACCAGCCTATGAATGCTAATTTTGGACTCTTACCACCTTTTGAGAAACCTATTAAAGATAAAAAGTTTAGGAATAAATTATTAGCTGAAAGAGCTTTAAGGGATTTGGAGGATATGATTAGGAGGTTTGCTATAAATGTATGAAGCTTGATTTAAAGAAAGAGATTGAAAATTATATAAACTATTTAAGATTTGAGAGAAATTATTCTCCTAATACTTTGAGGAGTTATATGGCTGATCTTTTGAGTTTTTATGAATATTGTAAGGAGAAGAATTTGGATTTTACTAACAGGAGAAATATAAGAAACTATATACAATTTATTGCTCAAAAAAATTACAAAAGTAGTACCTTCTTTAGAAAAGTTGTAAGTTTAAGAAGTTTTTATGAATACTTATTTAATTTTGAAAAAATAAAAAAGGATCTAACTATTTTTATTCCTACGCCTAAAGTAGAAAAGAAATTACCTCAGTTTTTATCTGTAGAGGAAATAATGAGACTTTTAGATTCTACAAATTTAGACGAGATTTTAGGGATTAGAGATAGAGCTATACTAGAGACTTTGTATGCTACAGGTATTAGAGTTAGTGAGCTTGTGGGAATAAATGAGGAAGATATTAACTGGAATTACAGAGAGATAAAGGTTTTTGGTAAAAGAGCTAAAGAAAGAATAGTAATTATTGGCGAGGAAACTTTAAAATTATTACAGCTTTATAGGGATTATGTTAGACCAAGACTTCTTAAAAAACCAGAAAAGGCTTTCTTTTTAAATGCTAGAGGAGAAAGGATAACAGATAGAGGTGTGAGGATGATTGTAGAAAAATATGCTAAACTTTTAGATAAAAGAATTTCCCCACATACTTTGAGACATAGTTTTGCAACTCATCTATTAGAAGGTGGGGCTGATTTAAGGTATGTGCAGGAGCTTTTGGGACATGTAAGAATTTCAACGACTCAGATTTATACTCACTTGACCTCAGAGCAAATTAAAAAGACATATAAACTTACCCATCCAAGGGCTGTAAAGAAAGAAGAAAAGGAGGTTTAAAAAAATGAGAAAATACATATTCTTGGGATTTGTGCTTCTACTTATGTTAAATATTGGAGTTGCTAAGCAAAGTTTTTTAATAGATTTTTCTAAGAATCCCCCACAGGGAAATCTAACTTATGAATTTGGCAAAGGAGTGGAGTTAGAAAAAGAAGATGGAGAATTTCATCTCGCTTTCTTAAAGGGAGGGAGCAGTTTAAAGATTTATACTCCAGTTTCTAGCTTAATATCTCCTAAAAGAGTGGTTTTAAAGATTACAGGTATATCATCTTCTTTCTTAACTCAAGATGCTTGGGTTCCTGTTGAGATTTTGGTTAACACAAGGTTGATAATAAGTGGATTTGATTTTGGGACTGAGTATTATATAACACCCTCTTTTGAGATATCAAGATATTGGAGGACAGGACAGACTAATCTTATAGAAGTTAGGCTGGATAAAGACGCAAGTGGAGAGTTTTGGTTGAAAAGAATAGAAATTATTATTTATGAAAAATAAAGATATTGTCAATAAATTCTATACTTTCTGGAATATTCTTTCCTTTGAGGGAGATGTGATTTAATAAGGAAAATTCTACTTCTTCATAACACGGGAGGCCACATAACGAGAGAAGAAGGTTTTGTAGGAAGGATTTTTCTTCCTCTATTTTATAGGGAGTATTAGGTTTGTATATTTTATCCTTTTTAAAATAAAAATTTCTTGATAGTTTAGAATACCTTCTAAAATTCACAGAGTAAGTAATAAGCTTCGACATCTTGAGATAAAAAGAAAGAGCTTCCCATAAGTAATTTTCATAACTTAAAAGTTCCTTTTTAGGTATCTGGATTTCATTAAAGATAGGTACCAAATTACTTCTTATAAATTTTTCTAAGTCTTCAATTATAATACTTAATGAGTCTTTTATTTCCTTTTTCTCATTCCTGCCAATGGTAAGGAAGTTTTTTCTCAAGTCCTCTATTTTACTAAGTTTTTTAATAAGAATATTTAATTTTTTAGGATTTAACTTGCTCCAATTTTGAAATTCTCTATAAAATTTGAAAGAGTTTAAGATTTTCACCTCCTCACCTTTTTGAAAATAATAAAAATAGTATAAAGTTTCTTTTCCCCACGGGAAAGGAAAATCTAAATTGTCGATCAAATCTTTTAGTATCTTGATAACTACTTCTTCAGGAATGGCTTTCACTTTTGATGATCCTTTCCAAATATCTTATAGCATCTTCCTTATTTTTTACAAGTTCTTTCATCTGAGCTTCAATTAACTTTTCCTTTAATTTGCCAACCAGAGGAGAGGGATTTAAATTAAAAATCTGCATAATTTCTCTCCCATTTAGTAAAGGTTTAGGAATATTTTTGATTTTAAAATATTCTGTTATTAACTTTTCAAAATATTCTCTATTCTCTATTTCCTTCCTTATGGCTATTTGATCTGAAATAAAAAGTAAGATGAGAGAAGGAACATCCTCATCAACTCTCGCGATTAGTTTGTAAATAGGGTTTATATCAGGATTTTTAATAAAATCTATAAGGTACATATGATTTTTTATTAGCTTTTGCATATAGTTAAGCTCTTTGTTACTAAGTTTTAATCTTTCCCAAATGTTTTTTACCATGTTTGCTCCTTCAAGAGAGTGTCCATAGTAATGTACTAAATTGTTCTCATCAATGCTATAGGTTTTTGTTTTTCCAATATCATGTAATAGGGCAGTTAATTTTAAAGTTTCTCTTTTTGTAAATTCTGAATATATCTTATCCGCTAAGTAATTCTCTAAATCCCTCTTTACTTTTGGAAAAAGAAAACTAAGGTTATAATATAGTATTTCTAATACATAAAGAGTAGAGATAGAATGTTCCAAGGGATTTTCATGATGGGGTTCACTCCACGGGATACGTTTTAGTGAGCTAAGCTCTGGAAAAATTACTTCTAATATACCTATTTCTTCCATTTTTTTCCAAAGATTACTTGTAAAAGGTTTCTGAAGAATTTTATAGATTTCTTCATGAATTCTTTCAGATTTTACTTTTTTAAGTTTCTCTTTATTAGTAATAATACTTTTAAAGATTTTTTCATCAATTTTGAAACCCGAAGCAGAAAATCTAAAAACTCTCAGAATTCTGAGAGGATCTTCTTCTAGAGATGTTGAAGAA
>CALHTV010000073.1 GCA_938039765.1 uncultured Dictyoglomus sp.
AGAAGAACGTAAATGTAAGAATTGTAAATTCTTCCAACCAAATCCTAATGATCCATCTCGTGGTACTTGCTTTGGACTACCTGTTAAAGCAGAGAACAGTTGTCCTCAATTTGTAGCTAAATCTTAAATATTACCTTTTCGATAAAAATCTCAGCATTATCTATCAATTGTGTGATAAATTCAGGAGAGATAAGATAAATAATTACAGAATAAGGTCTGTAATTTAGATATTTTAGAGATTTCTCAAACAAAAGGAGGCTCCTTATAAAAACACCAAAAACAAAGAGTATCTTATACTCTAATAATTTCCTCTCCTCATGAAGATAAAAGGGAGCCTCCTCTTTTCTTTTTTTTATTTCTTCAATAATAACCTTCCTTTTTTCTGTGACTTCTCTTAAGTATTTTAAAAAACTTTCTGGAAAAGGAAAATATTTGAATTCTTCCCCATATCCTTTTGCCCTCAACTTATTTAATAACTTATAACTTCTTCCTAAATCCTCTATCAATCCTTTTTCCCATAAAATAATCTTTGCTAAATGAAGATATTCTCCAGCCTCCAATCCCTTTATCAGGCTCAGGATTTTCTCAACTTTTTCCACTTTAGATCTCCAACTTTCAGAAAATTCTTTTGCTGAAATTTCTTCTTTACCTATATATAAACTCAAAAATTTTGGTAATCTAAAGACCAAATCTCCTAGAAGGCCTAAATTATCTAAAAGATTTAACCTTATTCTAATTAAATGGCTATCAGTAAGATCTTTAATATTTCTTTTTAATTCACCTAAAAGATAATCCACCATAGGAGCATATTTAGAGCCCTCTTCAGGAACCGCTAAAACTCTAGGAACTCTTCGCATTTCAGCCATAAAAGGGCCTGCTTTGCCAATAAGAGCAAAACCATTCACAAATTTTTTAGAATCGATTAATACTCTTAAAAACTCTTCTACATTATTAATTCTTTTACCTTTTAAAAAGGTAATTGAAGAACAATGTGGAGAAAAAAGTCTTATATACGAATCCTCATAGTTGTTCTTTATCTCTATATTACATCTTGTTAAAATTTCTCTTCCATTATGTCTTCTAAATAATTCTAGGAAATAAGGCGGTTGATAAGTACCATCTCTTACTGTTATTCTTTTTAAAGGCAATTTTGCTTTATTTAAAGCATTATTATATGCTTGTGCAAAGATCTCAGTATAGCGCAGAACAATATCAAAAAAATAATAAAAATCTTTATACTTAAAATCTTCAAAAGAATCGATTCTTAAAATTTCAGAGGTTTTTTTAAAATTAAAATTTACCTCAGTTCCTAATATCTCTTTTATTACCCACTCTGCAATTTTTATCTGAAAATCAGCTATAGTGATATCCTTAAAATCTTGAAGAATACCCTTAGCATAATTATATATATTTCTAGCTCTGCGCAAGATTTCTCTTCTCTTTGTTTTGTCTTTAATTTGTCTTAAAGTACCCCTTACTCCTAGAAGAAATAATTTACTAATTTTTCTTTTTAATTCTTCATCTATATATATACTCGAAAGACTTATTTCCTCAGAATGTCTTGGCACAATTCCATACCATCCTAAAGATTTAGAGAATAAGTAATAAATCTCTCCCTCTGGATTTCTAATAAAGTAACTCTCAAGAGTTTCTTTATTAGCTATGTATCCTGTACAGGTTATTTCAGAATATCTTGAATAATCCCAAGTAAATCCTAAATCTTCGATAGTCCTTGAAAAAATTTCGTCTTTTCTTAACAAATTTTTATAATCTTTCCAATATTTTCCAAGCCATGAAAGCTTAAAGTTTAATTCTTTATACTCTGTAGACTCTATAGGTACTCCGTAAAATAAACCATAAGAAATATCTTGATTAATATAAACAGCTCCCGTGAGCTTTCTAGCATAATCCTCGCTGATCACATATTTACCGTCATCTTTATAAAAAGGAATTAGTCTGTGATCTCCTGTACCTAATTTCTCATCGTGCAAAAAGGGAATGAAAGGAATTTTATCTTTCAATCTTTTATATAGTACTAAATCTGTTATTAAAGCATCCCATAATAGATTTTGATCCCCTTTGTAAACCTCTTTTATCCCTAAATCTGTTAGAGAGGATATAAAAGAATCAGTACAATTGAATTTTACTGTATAAAAATTCTCATCTTCTCTTATAACCTCTGCACAAGAGATCATATTCTTACACATCCAAATTTCTAACAAATTTAGCTTTTTGTTCGATGAAGTTTCTTCTTTCTTCTACATTATTTCCCATTAGAATGGAAAAGAGCCTTTCTGCCTCTAAAGCATCCTCTATGGTTACTTGCAAAAGTATTCGCTTCTGTGGATCCATAGTGGTTTCTCTTAATTGCTCTGGATCCATCTCTCCTAAACCTTTATACCTTTGTATATAAACATTATCAGGATAACCCCATTCTTTAAGAATCTCTTCTTTCTCCTCTTCAGAATAAGCATATCTTTCTTCTTTTCCTTTTCTAAGAAGATAAAGGGGAGGCTGAGCTATATACACATATCCACCTTCTATAAGGGGCCTAAAATGCCTATAGAAGAAAGTAAGAAGAAGAGTTCTTATGTGAGCTCCATCTACATCAGCATCGGTCATAATAATAATCTTATGATATCTCAACTTAGAGAGATCAAAGTCTTGGCCAATACCTGTACCTAAAGAAGCTATAATAGTTTTAATTTCTTCACTTGATAAAATTTTAGTCAAATGTTGAGCCTTTTCCACATTTAGTATCTTCCCTCTCAAAGGTAGAATCGCTTGATACCTTCTATCTCTTGCTTGTTTAGCAGAACCCCCTGCTGATTCTCCCTCAACAATAAAAAGCTCACATTTAGAAGGATCTCTCTCAGAACAATCAGCTAGCTTTCCAGGAAGCAGTGTAGACTCTAAAAGACTCTTCCTTCTCACGAGCTCTCTTGCTTTTCTTGCTGCTTGCCTTGCTCTAAATGCTTCAATAATTTTGCTTATTATCAATTTACCTATATCTTGATTTTTAGAAAAATACTCAGATAATTCATCCTCTACCACTTTTTCTACAAATTTCTTAACCTCAGAATTTCCAAGCTTTGTCTTTGTCTGTCCTTCAAATTGAGGATTAGGCACCTTTGCACTTATTATTGCTGTTAAACCTTCTCTTACGTCTTCTCCTGATAAACTTTCATTTTCCTTCCATAACCCCCAACTTCTAGCAAAGTTATTTACAACCTTAGTTAAAGCAGATCTAAATCCTGTTACGTGAGTGCCACCTTCTATAGTATGAATATTATTC
>CALHTV010000074.1 GCA_938039765.1 uncultured Dictyoglomus sp.
ATTTTTACCCTCTAGAATAACACTAACTATATCCAATATCTGAGAAATTTCATGATCTAAAGAGATAACTTCTTCAGGTTTATATTTACTTAAAAAAGACAGAAATCTAGGATGAATATATCTTCTTAATATTGGACCAACTAAATCTCCTTTTTCCTTAAAGAAAGAATTTTTATTAATAATTTGAAATAGAGAGAAAAAGAGTTCTCCTATAGGGGTCCTATGAGAAGCATAATTAGTAAACAGACTAACATCTCTGTATTTTTTATAAAGAGATTTTAGTATATAGGTTCTTCCAATTCCTATTGGAAAGTCTAAATATACAATAGACTCTTTTTTTAAAATCCTTTCAAGATAACTTAAACTCTCCAAGACTAACCCCATTATTTTTTATATTCTAAGATCTTCTTGATAAGACTATCTACCTCAAATTTAAATCTTTCATCTCCAAACTTTTTGTTTATATTTTTTAAACTATCTTTAGTTAAGTTGACTCTTCTATCTACTTCTTTTTCTCCAATTCTATCTAAGTCCACATATGAAATGTCAATGCTCATAATCTCACTACTTTCTTCTACCCCAGCATGAAGAGAATTAGGGGTCATAAGTTCTTTAGGATAATTTACCTTTCCCCAATGCCATGAAATAACTTTAAAATTCTCATCATTTTTCTCTTTTTCTAATCTCTCCATCACTTCTATTTGTTCTTTTGCCATATGTCCTGTACATAGAACACAAATTTTAAATCCAGTCCTTTCTAAGAAGAACAGCATATCTTTCAACAGATTATAAAAAGTTTCTTTACTAACAAAAATACTTCCAGGAATCTTTTCTTCAGCAAACATCTCCATCCCCCAAAAAATCTCGCCATCTTTTTCTTTTGTACCATCGGTACCTATATATAAGGTAGGCATCAAAACTCCCCCTAACTCCTCCCAAACCCTCTCTAAAACCATCTTAGCCCTAAAGGGATCAGTACCAAAAACTAAGTGTTCTCCATGCCACTCTAAGGGACTTACAGGAAGATAAACAATAGGATTTTTTAATAAAATTTCTCTCAATTGATGGGGAAACATACTTTCATATCTATATTTCAACATGGCCCCCTATATCCTCCTCATTTTATAATCCCTATACTTTTAATTTTACAATTATAAAGATATTTTTTAAATGGTTCCTATTTACAATTAAAATAAAAAATGTTAATTCACAATAATGATTAGAATAGATAAAAAGGAAGGTGATATAATGGATTTTTTCTCAAATCTTTCTCCTATTACTCAAGCCCTCATTGCTACCCTTTTTACCTGGGGAGTAACAGCTCTTGGTGCCTCAGGAGTATTTTTAACTAAAGAGGTAAACAGAAAAATCTTAGATACAATGCTTGGCTTTGCAGGAGGAGTTATGATTGCAGCAAGCTATTTTTCTCTTCTTGCTCCATCTATTGAGATGGCCAAAGATTTAAAAATTTCCCCATGGCTTCCAGCAGTTTCAGGATTTCTCTTAGGAGGATTAGTTCTTTACGTTATAGATAAATTGCTTCCTCATCTTCATATAAATTTTCCAGAAGAAGATAAAGAGGGAATAAAAACCACATGGAAAAGAACTACCTTACTCATTCTTGCTATTACTCTACATAATATACCTGAAGGTCTTGCGGTAGGTGTAGCCTTTGGAGCAATAGCCTCAGGAGTAGAATCAACATCCCTAGCCTCAGCAATAGCCCTTGCTATAGGAATAGGACTTCAAAATTTTCCAGAAGGACTTGCTGTCTCTATGCCTTTGAGAAGAGAAGGACTACCTCTTTCCAAAAGCTTCTTTTATGGACAACTTTCAGGAGTTGTAGAACCAATAGCAGGAATCATTGGAGCATGGGCTGTTACTATTGCAAGGCCAATCTTACCTTATGCTTTAGCCTTTGCAGCCGGAGCTATGATCTATGTAGTGGTAGAAGAATTAATACCTGAAGCCCAAAGAACAGGAGAAACAGACCTATCTACTATAGGAGCTATGCTTGGATTTGCAATAATGATGCTATTAGATATTGCTCTTAGTTAATTCTATATATATTTCCTTTATAGTCTTTTTTAAAACAGGATGAACGAAATCAGGAGCAATCTCTAAAAGAGGTCCCATAACAAAAATCCTGTTATGAGCATCAGGATGAGGGATTACTAAGTTTTCCTCTTGAATTATTAAATCATCATAGAAAATAATATCCAAATCAATAATTCGAGGACCCCATTTTATTGTTCGAACTCTTCCCATCTCTCTTTCTATATCAAGAAGCACTTTTAATAGCTGGTGAGGAGAAAAATCTGTCTCCACAAGACACACAGCATTTAAAAATTTATCTTGTTCTTTATATCCATATGGCTCTGTTTCAATAATAGATGATATTTTTAGAATACTAATACCTTTTTCTCTTAACTTTTCAAGAGCAGTATTAATATTTCTTCTTTTATCTCCTAAATTACTTCCTAAACCTATGAAAACTTTATGCATTTTATAGCTTCCAAAACCTTAACAACTCTTTTATTCTCCTTAACATCATGTACCCTAATTATATCTACATCATTCAAAACACATAAGGCAGTAATTCCTAAAGTACCTTCTAATCTTTCCTCAGGAGGAAGGTCCGAAAGAGCCTTACCTATAAAAGACTTACGAGAGGCTCCTATTAATAAAGGCTTTTTCAAGCTTTTAAACTCTTTCAATCTTGCCAAAATTTCTAAATTATCTTCATACCTCTTACCAAACCCAATTCCCGGATCAATAATTATCTTATTTTCTTCTATACCATTTTCTACCATAAAGTTTATCTTCTCTATAAAAAACTCGTAAATCTCTTTAATCACATCTTCATAATAAGGATTTATCTGCATATCTTTTGGTGTACCCTTCATATGCATTAAAATATATGGGACCTTATATTCTTTGACAACTCTTAATAAATTTTCATCAAATCTAAAAGCACTTATATCATTTATTATATCTGCTCCTTTCTTTATTGCCTCTTCTGCTACCTTAGCTCGAAAGGTATCTACAGAGATTAAAACTTCAGGAAAATTCTCCCTAATTGTCTCAATAGCAGGAATAACCCTATTCCATTCCTCT
>CALHTV010000075.1 GCA_938039765.1 uncultured Dictyoglomus sp.
AAGATGTAATCTTGCCCTATACTCCTGTTGTAAGGGAACCTATAGAAAAAAGAGGATGGGTAAAAGGGGATATCCATGTTCACTCCAATCATAGTGATGGCCAACTTTCCATTGAGGAATTAATAAAATTCAGTATCAAAAGAGGTTTAGATTTTATCTTTTTAACTGATCATAACAAACTCTCAGGATATCATAATATTGAATGGGAATTTTTTCCTATTTATGGAGGAATAGAATTTACTACTTTTTGGGGCCATTTTTTAGGCTTAGGCCTAGAGGAGTATATTCCCTGGGATATTGTAAACCCAGAAACAGGTATAAAGAAATTGAGTGAGAAAATACACTCCCAAGGAGGAATTTTATGTGTAGCTCATCCCTATACTTTAGGAGCACCCATATGTCCAGGATGTAGATGTGAGATCTTTTTAGACTGGAACTTTATAGACGCTATAGAAGTTTGGACAGGATCTTATAAATTTAGGAAATTTGAAATAACAGAAACATTAAGAAAATGGCGTGAAATCTTAAAAGAAGGTTATAGAATAACAGCTTTAGGGGCTTCTGATATGCATAAAATAGAAGATATAACTGAAGATGTACCAGTAAATTATGTCTATGTGGAAAACTTAGACAAAGAATCTCTAATTGAATCTATAAAAAGTGGAAAAGTCTATATTACCTTAGGTCCTAAAGTAGAGTTTTATATAAACAATAAAACTATAGGAGATACGGTTAATATAGAAGAAGAGTTGATATTAAAATATTCATGTGAAGAAGAATGTGATTTAAAGATCATATATAACGGAGAAGAATTTATAAAAATTCCCAAAACCCGTAAAGGAGCCTTTCAAATTAAGCTAGAAGAAAAGGGACATGTATATCTTGAATTCTGGAAAGAAAAAGAACTTATTGCCTTAACCAATCCTATCTATCTGGTTTCAAAGAGGGGCGCCATTGCCCCTCTTTGAATTAAACACCAGAAAAAGCATTAAATCCACCATCAATAGGAATTACAGTACCTGTTACAAAAGAACTTGCAGAAGAAGCGAGCCATATAATGGTACCTATTAACTCCTCTGGTTCACCGAATCTTCCCATAGGAGTATGGTCAATTACTGCTTTTCCCCTAGGAGTCAAAGAGCCATCTTCATTTAAAAGGAGATATCTGTTTTGATTAGTAATGAGAAAGCCAGGAGCAATAGCATTAACTCTAATTTTAGGTGAGAACTCTCTTGCCACATAGACTGCAAGCCATTGAGTAAAGTTAGCAACAGCAGCTTTTGCTGCTGAATATCCTATCACCCTTGTTAATGGCCTAAAGGAGGACATAGAAGCAAAGTTAATAATCACTCCTCCATCAGGATTTTCAAGCATCATCTTACCCAAAACCTGGCTAGGAATAATTGCCCCTGCAAAAAGATTTATGTTTACTACTTTTTGAATAGATTCTACAGGTAAATCCCAAAAAGTTACCTTATCACTTGTTGTAGCTTCAGGAATATTTCCTCCTGCAGCATTTAATAATATATCCACTCTTCCAAAAGCACTTCTAACCTTTTCTGCTACCTCTTCTACATTTTTCCTATCTAAGGCATTCATCACATATCCCTCTGCTACTATTCCCATATCCCTAAGCTTATTTACTTGGTTCCTCAAAGCTTGTTCATTAATATCAGTAAGAACAATTTTGGCTCCTGCTTTTCCTAATCCTTCAGATATGGCTGAGGCTAATATGCCTGCCCCTCCTGTAAAGAAAGCTACCTTATCTTTTATAGAAAAGAGCTCCTCTATATAACTCATTTTAAAAACACCTCCCACTATTCTAATTTTTCCCATTCAGTATGGAAAATACCTTCTTTATCTATTCGTTCATAAGTATGAGCCCCAAAGAAATCTCTTTGAGCCTGGATAAGGTTTGCAGGAAGATTTTCGGTAGATAAAGCATAAAAGTAATCAAGAGTAGAATTTAGACACATAAGAGGAATATTTTCCTCTCTCCCTATATTTAATATCCTCTTTACCGAATCAATCTTATCCTTTATAAAATTCTGCGCCTTTTCAGAGAACAAAAGATTAGCATTTGATAAATCTTCTTTTAAAATATCCCTTAAGAAGTTTAATAATTTTGCCCTTATTATACAACCTCCCTTCCATATTCTTAGGACCTCAGAGAGATCAAGGTTATAATTAAAGACTTTAGAAGCCTCATCAATAAGCCACAATCCTTGTGAAAAGGAGATAAAGATACCAAAAAGTAGGGCCTTCTCCAAATCCTTTATAACTTCTTCCTTATTAAGAGGAATCTTAGAAATACTAAGAGAATAGATCTTAGATAACTTTACTCTTAAATCCTTAAAGTGAGAAATTATTCTTGCTTCTACTGCTAAATTTAAAGTAGGAGTAGGAATACCTAAATCAAGAGCTGTCTGAGCTGTCCATTTACCTGTTCCCTTTTGTTCTGCTTTATCTAAAATTAATTCCACAAGAGGTCTTTTTGTTTCTTCATCGGTAAATTTCATAATCTTAGAGGAAATCTCCATCAAAAAAGAATTTAATTCTCCTTGATTCCATTTCTCAAATACATTACCTATATCTTGGGAGGACATGTGAAGAACCTTTCTCATAATATCATAAACCTCTGCAATAAGCTCCATAATGGCATACTCTATTCCGTTATGTACCATCTTTACAAAATGCCCTGCAGAATCATCTCCCACATAAGTACAACAAGGACCATCTTCTGTTTGTGCTGCAATTCTAAGAAGCATCTCCTTTACCACCTCATAGGCTTCTTTTGTCCCTCCAGGCATAAGAGAAGGCCCATAGAGAGCTCCATACTCTCCTCCTGAGACCCCCATGCCAAGATAAAGGATTCCTTTACTCTTTAATTCTTGAAGTCTCCTAGAAGTATCTTTAAAATAAGAATTTCCTCCATCAATAATAAGATCTCCAGGTTCTAAATAAGGGAGAAGCTCTTGAATTACATCATCTACAGGTTTTCCAGCTTTTACCATAAGGATAATCTTTCTTGGTTTCTCCAAACTTTCTACAAACTCCTTTAAATCATAATAAGGAAAAATTTTCTCATCCTTAACTCTATCCTTTATAAACTCTTCAGTTTTTTCAGGAGTCCTATTATAAACAGAAACACTATATCCTTTTCTTGCTATATTTAGAGCTAAATTTTGTCCCATTACTGCGAGACCTATAAGCCCAATATAATTTCTCATCTCAAAAACCTCCTTTTTTACAATCTACTATGAAGAGTAAAGGCTTCCTTTAAATTATTAGTTAAAAAAGCGAAAAACTCAAACTTTTTGTTATAAGAAGAAACCCTATCTGGGTCTGGCTCATATACTTTATCTATTCTTACTAATTTATCAGTAGCCTCTCGGTAAGAAGAGAACTCTCCAAGTATTTTAAATCCTAATATTGCTGAACCTAAAAGTGCTGGTTCTTTTGAATCTACTACTGCTACAGGTTTACCCATAATATCTGCTAAAATCTGCATCCATGTGTCTGATTTAGCTCCTCCTCCCCCTGCTCTTACTTCCTTTACAGAGACTCCTAACTCTTTAAGAGTTTCATATAACATCCTTATGATAAAAGATACTCCTTCCATTCCTGCTCTTATTATATGAGCTTTTGTATGATGAGGACGAAGCCCAAAAATAACTCCTGACGCCACACTTCCTATATCAGGATTTCTTTCTCCTGTTAGGTAAGGTAAAAAGAAAAGATTTTCCGAATTTACATTCTTTACTATCTGGCTTTGTTCTATATAATTTAAATTAAAGATATTATCTCTAAACCATTTTAATATAATCCCTGCATTATTTATTCCTCCACCTGGAAACCAATGATTATTAAAAAAATAAGGTACTTGTATCCTCATCTTCTTAGAATCATCAAATATAGGCTTAGGAAAGGGTACTCTAAACATAGCTGTAGTACCTATATTAACAACCCCGATACCTTCTCCTCCTAAAGCCCCAATACCTGTTCCTACCGCTCCTCCATCATAAAGCCCTACAGCTAGAAGTACTTCTCCTTTTAGTCCTAAGAGATCTAAAGTCTCCTTTGGAAGTTTATCTATTACCGTATCCCCTGAGACAACTTTTGGTAAAGCGTCTTTCTCCACTTGAAGAAAGTCTAAAACATAAGGATCCCAGTCTAAATTGTGAATGTTCAACATCTGAGTTGAAGAATCAATACTTGGATCTGTATAAAATTCTCCTGTGAGCTTATATATTAAAAAAGATTTAGAACCCAAATAATATCTCGCTGATTTATATATCTCATTATACCTCTTCTTTAACCAATAAATCCTAACAAAAGGATAATAGAGAAAAGGAGGACACCCTGTTCTTTTATATATCTCTTCAAAATCTACTTCTTTTAAGAGATCATCAAATATCTCCCTAGAACGAGTATCGAGCAAGGTAATTATTCCAGTAAGAGGATTCTTCTTCTCATCCAAAGGAAGTAAACCAAACATGTAAGAAGAGGTTATTAATAATCCTATCTTATCCTCAAATCCTTTTATTGTTTCTCTCACAACCTCTACAAAAATATCAAATATTTTATTAGGATCATGTTCTGCCTTTCCAGTATTATCTTTTTCTAAAGGGACTTCTCTTTGTACTAAGGATAAAATTTTTCCTTCTTTATTTATCAATCCACTTTTAATATTAGTGGTACCTAAATCTACAGAAAGAACTAATTCCTTTTCAGCCATGATAATCTCTCCACCACTTCCTTATTAATAATTTCTTCAGGAAGCTCCCTATTAGCTACTTTTTCTACATCAGAAACTACTTTTTCTCCCATTCCCCTTAAACATTCATAGGTATAAGCTGCAATATGAGGAGTAACTACCACCTTCTCCATATGAAGCAAAGGATTATTAGGATCAGGAGGCTCATCTTTCATCACATCCAGACCTACTCCTGCTACTTTTCCTGATCTCACTGCTTTAATCAGTGCCTCTTCATTAATAAGCTCTCCTCTTGCCGTATTTACGATTATCACACCATCTTTCATCATGGCAAACTCTCTCTCGGAGATCATATTTCTGCTTTTCTCGTTTAAAGAAGCATTAAGAGAGATAATATCAGAATTTCTAAGCAATTCCTCCAAAGACACAGGCTCTACCCCTTTTTCCCTTAAGACTTCAGGAGGAATATTAGGATCATATGCAATTACCTTAGCATTAAAACCATTTTTCAAGATTTCACCTACTCTACTTCCTATATTCCCATATCCTATAATTCCCACGACTTTATCTTTTATCTCCCAGCCTATAAAACTAGCTCTTTCTTCCCATTTTCCTTCTCTTGCCTTTAAAGAAGCCTCCCTTATCTTCCTCATTACTGCCATCAAAAGAGCTACTGCCGTCTCAGCTACCGCTTCTCTTTCTACTACTCCTGGCACTTTTGTAACTATAGTACCTTTTAAAGTTGCAGAATTTACATCAATATTGTTATATCCAATTCCATGCCGAGTTATTAAAAGGGTTTCATCTTTATACTCAAAAAATTCTTTATCATAAAAGGGAGTGACACTTGCAACTATAATATCAAATCCCATTAATTTTTCAGCTAATGCTTTTCCATGGATATCTCCTGGTAAATTTAATCTTTCAATTTTGCCTATTTTCTTTAATCTCTCTATATGTTCTGGGAAATATTTTCCAAAACTACTCGAATTGACAATAGCTATTCTATGCATTAACTTACCTCCTCTTTAAAAAGTGCCTTTAAATGCCTCTTAATATTTTGATAAACAAAACTATAGTGCTCCTCTTCATATTTATCTAAAGTCCTATAAATCTCTTCTTTTTTCTCATCTAAGAGTATTCCGTAAGAAATGTGAAAAAGTTGTCTAACAATATCTTTATTAAAAAATTCTACGTATTCCTCTTTAATTTCCTTAGGAAAGTCTTCCTTTTTAATATTCACCTTATAAGCCTTTTTGCTTTCTTCTAAATTTTCTAAGGAAATATAATACAATTCCTCAAATAAGTCTGGTTCATATTTAGCTATAACTCTTACTGCTTCAAGCCAACTAGTACCAGAAGTTTTGATATGGAAATTCCCTTGCGTAATCTTATAAAAACTTCTATAGATACTAAATTTATCACTTCCTGAATGTAAACTTAATCTATATCCTTCTAAGTTTTTTGATATAGCATAGTGCTTTTTAAGCTCCTCCTCAAATTTTGAAATATCTCCCTTATAATCAATACCCTTTTGAAACTCTCCAGGAAACTTAGGAGCAAGACTCTTGAAATCAATACCCTTCTGATGCAGATATTCAACTACAAAAATATGATCTTCAGGGGTTGTATCTCTTTCTCCTTCGTCTATAGACACTTCTATTTCAAAATCTCTCAATTTAGACTTAAGTATTTCATAAACCATCTCCACAAAAGAAAGAGCTTTTTCATATACTAGTGCTGATTTACAAAGCTCATCATAAGAAAATTCGAAAGTTTCATTCTCTGAGATTCTCAAAGATTTTCCCGCATACTTTTCTATAATTTTTTTAGAAAAAGGAGAAATTTTCTCAAACTTTTCCTGTAATTCTTTTATAGATAATTCCGAAATCTTTTCAATAAAATCGCTTATATCTAAAGTGTACATGGTATATCCTGCCTCAATGGCCTCCATAAGATATTTCTCATCCTTTATATGATCTGCATCAGCTCCAAACTTACCCAAATAACCATTCTCGAGAACTCCAAGCACACTTTTCAAAAGCACATCTCCAAAATTTCTCTTAGTCTTTATCAACTCTCTCGGGGACTGTTGAGCTAAAATAGGAAACAAATTGTATTCTCTTAAAGCAGAAAGTTGAGCAGAAGTAATAAGGCCAAGCCTATCTCCTGTACCAAAAGAGGTATTTTTATCACAAGGAGAAGGAGAAAGAGAAATTATCTCTGAAAGTTTTTTATAATTTTCAAAATTAAAGGGATAAAGATTTAAAAAATAAGAGTTATTGAGCCTTTTATCTTCAGGAAAATAAGGTAAAGATAGATAAAAAGTAATATTACTTTTTATTAATCCTATATATTTTTCCTTTTTTATTTTTGCCACAAAAATAAAAATGTCGTCCTTAATCTTATTAAAAGAGGAAGGATAGATAATAACTGAATAATCTTTAAGTAGGTTCTCAGCTTCCCTTAACATTTTAATTTTCCCTCCAAATATTTCATGCTTATAAAAAAATAACTTATATTTCAAAAGAATTTTAGCATATTTTTACGTGTCATGCAATAAATCCCATTTTTATGTTTTTACTATCAAATAAATCCCTAAACCTATTATTCCTGAGACTAAGAATATCCTTGTAAGACTCCATTTATACCTATATCCAAGAAAAAGAGCAAATAAGAATATTAAAAATTCTGGTAAATCTAATATAGACTCTTTTAATATGCTATAAGTTCCTGACAGTATCAAGGCAAAAGTAAGAGGGGTTAAAAGGGATAAATATAAATCAACTTTCTCTTTACCTATATTATGTATGAAAATGCTTGTTAGGTAAACAAGAAGAAAGGGTGCAATTACTGAGAACAGAGTGGCAATTAAACCTCCTATAATTCCAGCCATCTTATATCCTATGAAAGTAGCAGCATTAATTGCTATAGGGCCCGGAGTTACCTGAGAAATAGCAAGAATATCAATAAATTGAAGATCTGTTAACCACTTTTCTTCTACAACCACTAAATGTCTTATAAGCGCAATTATAGAGTATCCTCCCCCAAATCCAAAAAGTCCAATAGTAAAAAATACTCTCACTAATGCCTGCAAAATACCCATAAAATTATAACTCCCAAAGATAAAAGAATTACATAGACGGGATTAATCTTTAATATGATCAAACCAAAAGACAAGAGAAAAAAAGAAAACAGTCTAACAAGAGTCCACTTTCTTTTCTTAAAAAGCTCGTAAATAGCAAGTACCATTGCTGCTGCAATGGCCGGTCTTAAACCATAAAATATCCCTTGAATTATTCTTGTTTTTTCGATACTGAGAAAAAACATAGCAATCATTAGAATTGAAATAAAAGAAGGTAAAACTACTGCAAGACCACATAAAATTGCTCCTTTGGTTCTTTTTAATCTATACCCTACTGCTACTGCCAAATTGAAAGCTATAGGACCTGGAAAAAGCTGAGCTAAAGTTAGGGTTTTCATAAATTCTTCCTCTTCCATCCAATTTCTCTTTTTAACAATTTCTTCCATAAAAAGTGGAACCATAACATATCCCCCACCAAGAGTAAGCCAACCTATTTTTAAAAATACTAAAAATAAATCCCATATTTCCATGAGTATCTATTATAAGCCTTAATATATTAAAAAAACATTAAAAAACATCAAGTTTTATGATAAAATCAAAAAAGTCATAATTTAAGCAAGAGCGATAAAAAAATAAAGGGGGAACAGAAAATGAGATTTCCAAAAGGAAAACCAATCTATGAAGATACCCCTTCAGGCCTTATTAATTTAAAAGAACTGGTAGCTTGGATAAGAATGGAAAAGTTTAATGGAATACTAGAGGGAAAAGTCTCAGATATAAAAACTCAGATATTAATTACCGAAGGAGAACCAAGAAGAGCTTTTACCTATAAAAACAATACTTTAATACTTAAAGACGAAGAGGCTATTGACTCTTTTATCACTGATGCTATGATGAGAGTAGCCTATATCTCATTATATGTATTAGAAGACAAGCTTATTAAAAGTTTACTCCTTAAGTTATTCTTAAATCCTACCTTAAAGGGAGATTTAAAAATCTTTGATCCCTCAGGAATCATCGAGAAATGTTTAGAAAAAGAAAACATCTCACACCTTAATTTAGAGGTGGCTTCTAATAATTACCATTTTTTATTCTATGATGGAAAATATTTAGGTTATTACAA
>CALHTV010000076.1 GCA_938039765.1 uncultured Dictyoglomus sp.
ATGTTTGATTTGATTTCATTTTTTGAATCTGTGTTTCTGATTACATCTAATTTATATCCGTCCTGCGTGTGCGTTAATACATAAAAATCTATTGAAAGAAAGTAAAGATTGGCTTATAAACCTTGAAAATAGAGAAAGAGAGAGGACAGGGATAAAGTCTTTGAAAATTGGATATAATCAGGTTTTTGGTTACTATATTGAAGTTACAAAAGCTAATTTGAATTTAGTACCTCCTGATTACATAAGAAAACAGACTCTAGTTAACGCTGAGAGATTTATTACTCCAGAACTTAAAGAATGGGAAAACAAAATACTACATGCTGAGGAGAATATTAAGAAACTAGAAGAGGAACTCTTCCAAACCCTAAGAGAAAAGGTAATAAGACATTCTAAAGATATTAGTGTTTTTGCTCAGAGTATAGCCGAGATAGATGTTTATATATCTCTTGCAAAAGCTGCAAGGGAGTATAATTATGTTTGTCCGCAGGTTACAAATGATTATGATATTATCATTAGGGAAGGAAGACATCCTGTAATTGAGAGAATGTTGCCACCTGGTACATTTGTGCCTAATGATGCATATCTGAATAAGGATAAATTTATTAATCTTATAACTGGTCCCAACATGGCAGGAAAATCTACCTATATAAGGCAAATCGCTTTAATTATAATCCTTGCTCAGATGGGTTCCTTCATACCAGCAAAAGAGGCTAAAATTGGAGTAGTAGATCGGATTTTTACAAGAATTGGGGCCTGGGATGATATATCTTCTGGAGAAAGTACTTTTTTAGTAGAAATGAAAGAAGTTGGAAATATACTTTCTCATGCGACTGAAAGAAGTTTAATTATCCTAGATGAAGTAGGAAGAGGGACGAGTACCTATGACGGAATTAGCATTGCTTGGGCAATAGTCGAATATATTCATAATAAAATAAAAGCAAAAACTCTTTTTGCTACCCATTATCATGAACTTACAGAATTAGAAAAAGAACTAAGACATCTCAAAAATCTCAGTGTATCTGTACAAGAAAAGGGTAAAGAAATAATATTTTTACACAAAATAGTAGAAAGACCAGCAGATAAGAGTTATGGAATTTATGTAGCACAACTTGCTGATCTTCCTAAAGAAGTGATTGAAAGAGCCGAAAAAATCTTACTTGGACTTGAAAAAGGTAGAGAAATCCCTAAAAAGGAAGTTATCCAATTACCTTTATTCTCTGAATTTGTAGATTCGAAATTGGAGAAGTTAAAAAGTGAAATACTTTCGTTAAATACTAATGAATTGACTCCAATTCAGGCTTTACTAAAAATTCATGAGTGGAAGGAATTGCTTAAGTAGTTTATGGGAAAGATTATTCTTTTACCTGAAGAGATAAGAAATAAGATTGCTGCAGGAGAGGTAGTAGAGAGACCTGTTTCTGTAGTGAAGGAACTGGTTGAGAATTCTATTGATGCTGGAGCAAAAAGAGTTGTAATTGAGATAATAAATGGGGGAGAGACGTTAATCTCTGTGCTAGATGATGGTGAAGGAATGTCTAAAGAGGATGCAATTTTGGCTTTAAACAGATATGCTACAAGTAAGATTAAAAATGAACAAGATTTATATAATATAAAAACCTTGGGTTTTAGAGGAGAAGCATTAGCAAGTATAGCAAGTGTTTCTAAAATGGAGATTAGGACAAGAACAGAAGAAGATGAAGGGGTATTTATTAGGGTTGAAGGGGGAATAATCAAAGAAATTCAGCCATGGCAAGGAGCGAAAGGTACAAGTATAAGAGTGTATGATCTTTTTTATAACGTTCCAGCAAGGAGAAAATTTTTAAAAAGTAAAGCTACAGAAACAAATCTAATTGTTGATTTTGTTAAAAGAATAGTTTTAGCTTTTCCAGAGATATCTTTTAGTTTTATTCAAGATGGAAAGAGTAAATTTATAACCTCAGGAAATGGAAAAAGAGAAGAGATAATTGTAAAACTTTTTGATATTGGAAGTTTAGAAGATCTTATTTCTTTGGAAAATAAAGAAGGGGATTATTTTATTGAGGGATTTATAAGTAAACCAGGGAAATTAGTTTCTCTAAAACCTCAAGATTACTTTTTTGTAAATCGAAGATGGGTTAGGAATAATCTGATTCTTCATGTGGTGAAAGAGGGTTATAAAGGAAGGTTATTGGAAGGCTATTATCCTTTATCGATTCTTTTCCTTTCTATTCCATATAATGAAGTAGATGTCAATGTACATCCAACTAAAAGAGAGGTTAAATTTGAAAAAGAAAAAGAAGTTCTTGCTTTCATTGAGAACTCAATTAGAATAGCCTTACAAAATCAGGATAAAATACTTTATGAATCTATAGGTTTTGGGATTAAAGGGGATAGAAAGGATAAAATTTCTGAAGTGAGCAATTCAAAACTTGAATCTATCCCTTTACCTTTTTCTTTAGAAGAAAGCAAAAAAAGATTATCAGAGAATGTAAGAGAGTATATGCCTATTAAATCAGATTTTAGAGTTGTTGGGCAGATTTTTGATAACTATATAATTATAGAAATGAAGGACAAGATTCTAATCATTGATCAAAACGCAGCTCATGAAAGGATAAAATATGAAGAACTAAAGAAAAAGGTATGTCTAGGAACACTCCAAAATGTAGAGGTACTATTTCCTATAATTGTAGAAATATCTAAAGAAGAAAAAGAACTTTTAGATAAAAAGAAAGAACTTTTAGAAAAGTTTGCTTTTTCTTGGGAAGATTTTGGACCATATCATGTTAGAATATTAAGGGTTCCTTATGAATTTTTAAATTTTGATTCTAAAAATATAGAGAATCTTTTTAAAGAAATTCTTTCAGATATCAATGAAGAAAATCTCTCTCTCTTAGAGGATAAAATCGTCAGAAGCCTAGCCTGTCATAGTGTTATAAGAAGTGGCAATATTTTGACTCCCGAAGAGATGGAAGCTCTGGTGAATATGATATTTGAAGAGAAAATACCTCTAACGTGTCCTCATGGAAGACCCTTTATATGGGAAATTAAGAAGGGAGAAATAGAGAAATATTTTCAAAGGAAATGAAAATACCCTTAGGAGTCATCTTAGGTCCTACAGGTACTGGAAAAACAGCATTATCCTTTGAGATTGCAAAATATTTACCAGTAGAAATTATTTCTGTGGATTCGATGCAAGTCTATCAGGGAATGGATATTGGAACGGCAAAGCCTTCCCAGAGAGAGCGAGAGAAAATTCCTCATCATCTGATTGATATAGTTCCTCCAGATTATTTTTTCAGCGTTGCTGAGTTTAAAGAGAAAGCCTTAAAAGCCATTGATGATATATATGTTAGAGGTAAGATTCCCCTATTAGTTGGAGGAACCCCTCTTTATTATAAGGCTCTTTTTGGAGAATTTTCTATTCCTATTGTACCTCCAGATTATGAGTTAAGAAAAAAGCTAAGAGCAGAAATAGAGAAA
>CALHTV010000077.1 GCA_938039765.1 uncultured Dictyoglomus sp.
CCAACAAGTCCTGGAATAATAATTCCTCTATAAGTATTCAACATATTAAGAAATCTCACTACTAAATAAGTGGGTATTAAGGTCATTTGCCCAGGAATCATCATAGTTCCAAGAATTAAAAGCATTAAAAGCTCTCTTCCCTTAAACCTAAACTTAGAAAAGGCATAACCAGCATAGAATTAAGTAAAATAGAAAGAGGAGGGGCAATAGGAGCAATTATTATTGTATTCAAAAGAGGCCTTCCAAAATTCACTCCTTTAAAAAGATCCACATAATTTTTCAGAGTAATTTCTGTTAGATATCACATTTACCCATGGTCTTGGAGTTTTTGGAGTCTTAATGACATATTCTTTTCCGTCGTTCCTAAAATAACCATATTCTGTTTCAAATAATCTTTCCATTCTGTTCTCTCCTTTCTTAACCGGTTAAGTTTTAAATATTACTCAAAATAAATTAAAAACTATAAAGAAAAGTCTAAACCTTTCTACAAGATTTTCTTTCAATTAGCTGAGTTTTTAAGAGATATCTTTTGGTCTCTAAATTTTCCCCTGAAAGAAGCCTTAGAAGAATTTTGGCAGAAACCTCCCCCAATTGATATATAGGTTGCATTATTGTAGTAAGAGGAGGATTGCTCAATGCACTTGCCTCAATATTATCAAAACCTATAACTGAAACATCTTCTAGGACCCTTAATCCTTCTTCTTTTAAAGCTCTAATAGCACCAAAAGCCATATGATCATTAGCACAAAAAATAGCAGTAAATTTCTCAGAAGTACTTAAAAGCTCTTTTACAGCCTTATAACCACCTTCTTTTGTAAAATCCCCCCTTGAAACTAGCTTCTCATTAAAAGGAATCTTATATTTTTCTAAAGCCTTTAAATAACCCCTAAATCTGAACTCACTATCCCATGCTTCTTTCGATCCATGAATAAAAGCAATTTTTCTATGTCCTAAAGATATAAGGTATTCTGTTGCTTTAAAGCCTCCTTCCTCGTTATCTACAGCGACAGAATAAATTTTATTATCATCATAGGGATAATCTATAAAAACAAAAGGAATCCTTAAGTCAATTATTTCTTCTATAAAATTCTTTTCAAGATGATATGCCATAATTATGACCCCTTCTACAAAGCCTGTATTTAGAAAATCAAATACCTCCTGCTCTTTTTCAGGATTTGCATGGGTACTAATAAAGATTTAAAAAATATCCATTCTTAGCTAAAGTTCTTTCAACCCCTTTAACAATTTTTGCATAAAATACATCACTTATATCAGGTATTACAAGAGCTACAAAGTTTGCTCTCTTTCCTGCTAGAGCTTGAGCTAACTTATTAGGCTTATATCCATACTCCTCTATAATTCTCAAAACTCTCTCTCTAACTTCTTCGCTTACTCCTGGTTTATTATTTAATACATAAGAAACAGCCCCTTTAGAGACTCCAGCAAGCTTAGCAATATCATTAATTGTAAGTTTGTCTTTAAGTTTCCTCATATCAACTTAACCGTTTAAGCTATTTTTTTTAAATTTTATATTGAAAAAACAAAAATGTCAGGCAATTACTCCCTCACAACTCCTGCTGCTCAAAATAAATTATTCCTAAAGTGATTAAAATTACAGAATAAATTATAACAGTACTTATGTTCTCTATAGCATCCTTCCATATTACTCCTTTTACAATCCATTGATTCTGAAGCGAGGACAAAGTAAGAGGATTGTAAGGTTCAAGGTTAGGAAAGATAGAGAATAGAGTAAAAAGGACAAAAATAGCAAAAAATATTCCTACAGACTGAAGCATATTATTACCTATGGAGCTCGAGAAAATACAAAGAGACAAGATAAAAAATATATAAACAAGATATAAAAATGTAGAAGCAATAGTTTCATAAATACCAACTTCCGAAAAAAGGAAATATGTATAATATACACATAAAATATAGGAAAGAAAAATTAGAGAAAAAACTACTAGGACTTGAAAAAGGAACTTAGCGATAACCCATTCTTTTCTATCAATTCCCAAAGTCACCATTATAGCTGCTGTTCCTTTATTTTTTTCCTCGGATATACTTCCTAAAAAAACGATCGCTATTACTAGAAAAACAATTTGATTTAAATTTTTAAAAAATTGAAGAAAAGCATCCTTCCATGTAGGGGGAGGAATTTTAATAATAATCCCCTGCATGTCTTGAGTAGAAGTAAGACTTTTTATGATTTCTGGGGTAAATTTGGCTATTACAGGACTTAATATGGAGAAAAATAAAAAAGGAAAAAGAAGAGCATAAATTTTTCCAGTTTTAATAAGTTCTTTCCATTCTTTTTTCATTAATTTTAAGATCATGAGATCACCTCAAAAAATATATCCTCTAAAGTAGGTTCTAAAAATTCAAAACGGTCAATCAAAATATCTTCTTCCACTATTATTCTAGGTATTTCTCTTTGAGCCCTTTGAATTTCTTTTACCCTTATTAAAAGGGCGTTTTTATCGCTAAAAGAAATACTTTCTATCCAATTTTCTTTCTTTAATTTTTCAAATAACTTTTGAGGATTATTTACTTCTATATGCAAAATTCTTTTAGAAAATCTTTTTTTAAGATTATCAATTGTATCATTTAAAATAAGTTTGCCTTCCTTTAATATTCCAACTCTATCACATATTCTCTCCACATCTGAAAGAATATGAGTTGAAAAGAAAACTGTTTTCTCTCCTCTCAAAGAGGCTATTAAGTCAAGTACCTCTTTTCTTCCTTGAGGATCAAGAGCAGAAGCTGGTTCGTCTAATATGAGAATTTGGGGATCAGAAAGTAAGGCCTGAGCTATTCCTAATCTCTGCTTCATCCCTCTTGAAAAAGTCCCTATTCTCTTCTTTTCACTCTTTAGACCCACAATTTCTAACACTTCGTCAACCCTTTTTTTGTCTACTTTTATAATTTCTGAAAGTAATTCTAAATATTCTCTAGCAGTAAAATAGTTATAAAAGTTAGGAACATCAGGAAGAAAGCCCACTTTTTTCAAATATTTTCTACTCTTTGTAATATTTTCTCCAAGTACCACTGCATACCCACTAGTAGGTTTTGCAAGGTTTAAAAGAAGTCTGATAGTAGTAGTCTTTCCAGCTCCATTAGGGCCTAAATATCCAAAAATTACCCCTTCTGGTACTCCTAAGTTTAAATTATCTACAGCCCTTTTTTCTTTATAATATTTACAAAGGTTATAAGTTTCTATTACATTCATCTTAGTTTCTTCCTAAAATAAAATATAAGATAGGTCCCAGCATTCCAAAAACAATTATAATAATTCCCCAAACCAGCTTATTTTCCCCTCTAATCTCTCCCTTACCTCTTT
>CALHTV010000078.1 GCA_938039765.1 uncultured Dictyoglomus sp.
TTTACATAAAAATTATAAAATATCTTCTTTTTCCTATGTTTATCCTTTATTTTATCCTTTACCTCAAGATCTTTATCTTTCTGATGAGGAAGGAAATAAAACTTCATACTCTTTCCCATCGGTTCAAGGGGAAGAATTTCATTCTCTTAGGGATTATCAACCTCAAGATCCATTAAAAATTATAGCTTGGAAGCCTTCTGCTAAAAAAGGGAAATTGCTTTCTAAGAGTTTTGAAAGGCTTAAAAGGGGTTCTATAAAGATATTGATTGATAATATAGAAAGTAACATAGATTCTACTTCAATAAAAGAATTTGACCAACTTTTGAGATTTGTACATTCTTTGCTAATTCCTTCCTTTTCCCTCAATATACCCGTTATAATTAGTGATCTAAGTGGTAAAGAGGATTCTACTCCTAAAGATCTTGAGACCCTTAGAAAATATCTTGCAGAAATAGAACTTTTAGAGGATAAGGACAAGAAAAAAGTCATATTATCCAAGGATTACGACGTGATTTTTAGTATAGATTATAGTTATTGGAAGGAAAGGATTAAAAGTAATAGATTGGTTAGTGTGGAATTTCATAAAAGAGATCATGAAAGTTCTAAATTTTTTGTTTATACTCCTAAGGAAGATCCGCAAGAATTTCTAAGCAGATTTTTAATTTTAATTCAAGGTTGAAAAAAGAGCTTCGAGTGCTCTAAAATCTTTAGGGTTATGGAAAAAAGAAAGGTAATAATATTAAAAAATAAAGTTGAAGATTCATTGGCTCTTAGGGTCGTTACTTTTTATCTCCTTTTGATTTCTTTATTTTCTGTATGGTACTTCTTGGGACTGTCTTCGCTATATATGTCCGGAGTTATAGCTTTTACTCTTTTAGGATTCATATTTAGTTATTTCAAAAGGAGAGATAAAAATATTCTCTTAAAAATTCTCATGACCTTTGGAATGCTTTTCCTTTTAAGGCAATTTTTTGTAGAACTTATTAGAAATCCTTTTGATCCTAGAATTCCACTTGCAACCTTTCTTATAAATCTTAATGCTCTTCATAGTTTTGATCTACCTACAAGGGTAGATTTAGGTTTTTCCTTTTTCATAAGTATTATATTGATGGTAATTGCTGGAATTTTTGCTCGTGAGGCCATATTTATCTTGTTTTTTTTCTTCTTCTTAATAGGGATGATAGCCTTTTTAATGTTGATCAATGAACATAAAGCTATTCCTTCTTATATTCTCTCTTCTTCTCTATTAATTTTATTGTTTGGTTTTCTAATATTTCCAATAATTCCAAGAGGAGTTCAAATTGGGTTTAGGCAAGATATAATGTCTCAATTAATTTCAAGAATTACTAATTTTCAAGGTGAATTAAGGAGTCCTTATGGAGAAACAGGTAATTTGTATAAACTTCCTGAAGGGAGAAAGATTCCACCTATCAAATTTAATCCTGAGGAGTATTATGGTTTTGCTCCTTTTGTAGATTTGAGACAAAGGGGTATACTTTCTTCTTCTTTAGTTTTCCGAGTGCTAACTCCCTGGGGAACTTATCATAGGGGAATTGCTTTTGATACTTATAATGGATTTGGATGGTATCAAAGTTTAGAAGAAATAAAGACAATAGAAGCTTTTAATCAGCCCTTCCTGCTTAAAGATAATCCTAAATCAGAGGACCGTTTAGATAGGGCTACTTATTTTATAGAAAGAGATTTTCAAAATAATGTGATATTTATTCCTAAGGATACTGAGAGGTTATATTTTCCATCTCCTCTTATATTCAGAGATAAAGAAGAGGGATATAGAGCCCCCTTTGAACTTCCTAAGGGACTTATATATACAAGCTTCTATCTAGAGAAGAATTTCTCTGGGAATAAGCTCTTAGAGGCTAAGTTTCCTCATAGAGAGAAGTTTTTAAATTATTTACAGCTCCCACCTTTACCTAAAAGAGTAATAGATTTAACTTTAACGATAACAAAAGATTTTGAAAGGCCATGGGAAAAACTTATGGCTATAAAGAACTACTTAGAAGATAGTTATGAATATTCTTTGGATATTCCTCCTCTTCCTGACGATGCTGATGCTGTTGATTATTTTCTTTTTAAGACTAGGAAAGGATACTGTGAACAGTTTGCTACAGCTTTTGCAATAATGTCAAGAATTATTGGAGTACCAAGTAGGTTCGTAACAGGTTATGGTCCTGGAGATCTTAATCCTTGGACAGGTATGTACGAGGTAAGGGTTAAGAATGCTCATGCTTGGGTTGAGGTTTATTTAGAGCCTTTTGGATGGATAATGGTAGATCCTACTCCTTTAGCCTTTGAGGTTGGAGATAGGTCTTCTAGAGATTCCTTTAATTTTATAGGAATTATCTTTACTTCTTTAGGCATAATTGTAGAAGGTTTATTTATGGGTATTTACAAAATAGTCTCTAACTATCAATATTTAAGTATCCCTCTCTTTGTTTTAATTTTCTTGCTTTTAATCAGGCATCTCTATATAAAGATAAAGCTTACCGAGGAGGATAGGATCTTTAATAGAGTTATAAAAAGATTAAAAAGAAAAGGATTAATCAAGGAGGATATAAGCCTATATAACATGATAGCCCCTTTAGGAGAAGATGGTAAAAATTTTGCAGGCTTATATTACGCTCTGAAATTTGCTCCATTAAAAGAGGAGGAAAGGAGGATATATAAAAACAAGCTGAAGGAATATGCAGTTAAGCTTTTATCTTATAATCCTTCCAGTTCCAAAAAAGAGATCAAAAATTAAATATATATAATTTTCCTTTATTTTCTCGCCCTTATAATCGTAACTCTCAATAAGTTTTTTTATATAAATTCTATAATCTTCCCACCTCTTAGCTAAGATTTTCCAATCTTCATCTTTTATCCTTTCTTTTAACTTATAAAGATGAAAAAAACAGAGATCTACTATTTTTCCTTCATAGGAGAAAGTAATTTCTTCTTCCTTTTGACATAGTATGCAATTCTCGCCATCCCCAAAGATTATCTTATCTTCAATATTAGGATCTATTGATAAAACCTCTCTTAAATGGTTTTTACATAAATAGATTTTTTCGTGTTTATAAATATTTTCTGTAAATTTTTCTTTTTCTTCTTTTATCTTTTGACAGATAGGACAGTTGAGTATTTTCATTTTAATCTTTTAAATTCCATAATGCGGAGTTTTTTTAAGAAAAGCTCAGAGTAGTCCTTTTCCCAATAAAAACTTTTATAGTAATATTCTGGATATTTTCTTTTTTTTACGTTCTCAAAAGGTTCTATCTTTTTATATAATTCGGAGGATAAACTTTTAATTTTCTCTTTATGAGGCTTACAAAAGTCATAAGCGTAATCTTTCCAAAGCTGAAAGGATTCTTGATCTTTAAGAATATCATTTAAACTAAGGATGTACATTTTCTCATACTCTTCCTCTTTTTCACAAAATATGCAACTCTTAACTTTGGGAACTTCTTTTTTTATTAAGTTTGGCAGAACAAAATTTTTGATAAGATCTTCTAAGATAATGCTGATACCCAAGAGATCACGAAAAGTAGTCAGTTGTAGAAAATGAATTTCGCAAAATCCTCCCTTTTCTCTTATTATCCTTCTTATATTAGGATCATTTATACTCTCATATAAAAAATTTTCCATGTATCCTCTTATAGATTTTTGTACTAAAAAACATAAGGGACAGCCTTCCCAATAAAAAGCTTCTTCCCAATTTTTGTGAAGTAGGTTTTTCTTCTTCATTTTTTAAATAGCTCCTTTATTCCATTTATAAATTCTGGAACCTTTTGTTTGGGAAATCTTGGCCATGTTATTATTATAAGAAATATTAGATAAACTAAAATTAGGAAACCATAAGAAGGCTCGTTTTTAAAGGAGGTATAAATTATAAGTCCATAAGGTATTGCTTGTATGCCATCTGCTAGAGATTTTGATTTAAAGTACCAAAGAAGAATCATAGATATGATTAGGAAAAGGAAAGTAAATTTTATAGAAATGAATCCAGAGTAGGTTAAATAATACAGAACTCCTAAAGAAACTGTCATATCAGCATATAAATCATGTTTACCTATCCAATCTTCAGGAGCTTTAGAAGCTCTTGCTAAGAATCCGTCTAATATATCTGTAAGCCAAGCATTTAGAAGCCAAATTATAACTGCTTTTAATCCTAATTTCTTCTGAGTATTACCTATAAAAGCAATGATAAAGCCTATGAAGAATCTAAATATGGTTAAGATATTAGCTATAGTCTTTAGGAAAGACATAAATTTCACCTCTTTAAGATATCCTCTTTGTAAATTATACTATTCTTTGAGTAATTTTTAAATTTGCTTTAATATTAATTAAAACCAAGTAGATATCTAATTTCTTGACATATT
>CALHTV010000079.1 GCA_938039765.1 uncultured Dictyoglomus sp.
ATATAAAAGTAGATTCTTTTAATTTTTCTCTCGATACAAGATAATATATCATCAGGCTAAACATAATTGCTGTTATCACTAAAATTAATGCTATACCCTCAATAAAGAAATTTGATAGCAGATAAACAGAGATGAGTATAAATGTTAGGACTCTTAATCTACTTACAATTAAATCCTCCAAATTAATTTGTTCCTCCCTTCCCTTTGAATTTAAATTATAGCATTTTTATTCTTCTTTTGGAATATTCATAATTAACTCTGAAGTCTCAGGTAAATATAATTCATCTTTGTCGTCATCATATTCAAAGAGCTCAGCATATCTTCCCCAGTCTATTAGAACATCTAACTGTCTTTCTGCTTCTTGAGGTGAAAGGTGTGCTCTTAATAAATCTAGGAAAAAAGTTTTTGGAACTTTGTGATTTGATTTAGATTGTAACACTTTTGTAATTTGTTTTAAAAAGGGGACCTTTTCTATAGCTAATTCTTTGAATATCTCTTTTCGCTCTAAAACATCAGCTTCGGCAAACTTCTTTCCAGCTTCTGTAAGAATTAAATCTCCTTCTTTTACTTCTGCAAAGCCTAAAATTTCACAAGCTTCTACAATTGGTAGTAAATCTTCTACGTCCATAAGTAATTCTTCTCCTAATTTATATATATCTGCTTTTCCCTCTAAATCATTTACTAATTCTACTAATCCTGTAATAGAACCAACACTTGCTTGAGGTATATGCAAATGTTTCTTTTCTCTTGAAATTATTTTCTCTGTTGGCTTTCCTGTTAATACTCCATAGATTTCATCTACAATTTCTAGAAACTCTTGGGCTTTTTTATCTCTCCAATGAGGTAAATTTATTCTTATTTCTTTAATTACTCGACCTGGATCTTTGCTCAATAATATTATTCTATCAGCCATATAGACTGCTTCCTCTATACTATGGGTAACTAGTATTATTGCTTTTGTAGGTATTCTTTTTTCGATCCAAAGCTCTATCAGGTCATTTCTTAAGTTCTCAGCCGTCAGTACATCTAAGGAAGAGAAGGGTTCATCTAGTAATAATATGTCTGGTTCCATTACTAATGCTCTTGCAAAGCCCACTCTTTGTCTCATTCCCCCAGAAAGTTCTTTGGGATAAGCATTCTCAAAACCATCAAGTCCTATAAGATCTATTGCCTTAAGGGCTTTCTGTTTTCTTTCTTCTGGAGGAACCCCTAAAGCTTTGAGTCCGAGTTCAACATTTTCTAAGACTGAGAGCCAAGGGAAAAGGGCAAAATTTTGAAATACCATAGCAACTCCTGGATTGATGCCTTCTATCTCTTGTCCTTTATAATATACTTTTCCTTTATTTGGTTTTAATAAACCCGCAATCACTCTTAATAAGGTAGATTTTCCTGAGCCAGATGGTCCTAGTAGAGCAATAAAATCTCCTTCTTCTACTTTAAAATTAATATTTTCTAAGACTGTTATTTCTCCTTCTGGAAATTTAAAACTCACAGTTATATTTTCTAATTTTAAAAGTTCCATCTTTCTCCCTCCTATTGAGAACTAACCTAAGATTTCTTCAGATTTTTGGAATAATCGTTTCCAGAATAGTCTATTAATTGTAACTACCATTAAAGCCATCACTAAAGTACTTCCTGCAAGCAATGAGTTATCTCCTATACTTGAGGCCTCAGTAATTAGGGCTCCTAGTCCTCTTATTTTTATTGTCTGATTTTGGAACTCTATATACTCAGATACAATACTTGCGTTAAAGGCTCCTCCCATAGCTGTTATTCCACCTGTTACCAAAAAAGGAAGAATTGATGGTAAAATAAGAATCTTCCATTTTTCTTTTTTATTTAAACGAAATAATTCAGATACCTCAATTAGGTCTTTAGGTATGGACATTCCTCCTGCAATAATATTAAAAAGTAAATACCATTGAGTTCCTAAAAGCATCAAGACGATACTTGCAATATTTAATCCTCCTGGTAGGTATATTAGGTACATTACTATAACTGGGAAAATTGCAGTTGCTGGGACGGAAGCTACAATTTGTACAATAGGTTGGACAATCTTGGATAGTTTTGAATTCATTCCTACTGTTACTCCCACAGGCAATGTCCAAGCAAGGGCAATTAATACGGCAGTTGTAACTCTTGCCAAGGTGAAAAAAGCCGATATTAGGATCTCTTTCCACATAGTGAAAGGTAAAGCTGCTATTAGTCTAATAAGCCCTGTAAAGCCTCTTATTACTAAAATAATTAAAAAAACACTTATGATAGTATTAACCATTTTGCTTATGAATCCTCCTGTTTTAACCGTATAAGTGCTTTTTCTATTATAGTAATTTACAAAGAGCTGATTTAACTTTTCCCTAAGAGGTAAGATAATGTTTTTGTGTATAATCTCAAAAATACGAGATCTTCTATACCATAACAAAACTCTTGATTCGTAAACCTCATCACTTTGGATATACTCTACTTTAAACTTTTGCCCCCATGAAAGAAGAGGTCTCCATACTAGTTGATCTAAAAGTAGAATTACTGTTATTAAGGCTATTAATCCTAAAAAAATTTTTGAGAGATCTCCTTTTAAGGCAGCGAAAGATAGGTAAGAGCCAAGACCAGGCAACACAAAATTTTGATTTGTAAGAGTGAACATTTCACAGGCCATTAGGAAGAACCATCCACCCGCCCAAGACATCATGCTATTCCATATTAGCCCTATAATAGAATAGGGCAGCTCTAAATGCCAGAATTTCTGCCATGGATTGAGTTTTAAGAGGCTTGCAGCCTCTCTCAATTCTCTAGGAATAGAGATCAAAGACTGATAGAAACTGAATACCATATTCCATACTTGTCCAGTGAAAATAAGAATAATTGAGGTTATTTCTAACCCTAATTTAGATCCTGGAAACATTGCAATTACTGCCATGAATACAGGAGGCAAGAAAGATAAAACAGGTATTGATTGTAGAATATCTAATAGAGGTATTAAAAACTTTTCAAGGCTTTTTTTATAGGCAGCAGTATAAGCATAGGTTATTGTGAAAATTAAGGAAATTAAATAAGCAAAGAGCATTCTAGTTAAAGAGAATAAAGCATAAAG
>CALHTV010000080.1 GCA_938039765.1 uncultured Dictyoglomus sp.
GGGAAGAGAGAAACCTAAAAGGAGGAAAAATGAAAAAATTATTTAAGTTTTTCCTTATATTTTCCACTTTGTTGGTTTTAACCTTTGCTGCTACTTTTACAAATAAGAATTTTGATGGTACAGTTTTTCCATACAAAGGTGCTCTTTTTCTCCATAATGGTGACTATGTGGAAGTTTTGGTAGATTCAGAACATTATAAAGTTTATTATTTAACAAGATATGATTCAATGAATGTTCCTTTAGAAATAATGGAGAGGAAAAGCGATGGAGCATGGAAATCTTTAATGGTTTTACATTTAAAAGGATATGGTTATCCTGTCGGGGAACATTTTGATTATTGTAGCTTTCAAACAATAAATTTATCTCAATATAATGGGAAACAAATAGGACTGCATTTAAGAGAAAGGGGAACATTTGGTGGTAAATATTATGGGGATTGTGATATTTTAATTAAAGTACAAGAAGGTATGACAGTAATTAGATGGAAGGGAGTAGACTCAACAGATTGGTGTGACTTAGATAATGTAGCTAAGTGACCTATGAGAATCTAAATAAGTTCCTAAGAATATATATAATGGGTTTCTCCCTTCCCTGAAGAAAAAAGAGGAGATGTTTAGGGCATCTCCTCTAAAATTTTGCAAGCAGTTTCTACATATTTAGGACAAATAGTGCCAAATAGATTTTCTTCTTTAGCCTTCTTTAAACCTTCCTCTGTTCCTATATTGACCCCTCCAAGTAAGTCAACACAGTTAACGGAACCATGAATTTCCTCGAACTTTTTAAGGAATTCCTTAACTTTTGCATATACTCTCTCTCCAATCTTAAACACTCTGATATTGATATTGCTATTTATTTAAAAAACTATGATAAAGAAGAAGTTCTAAATATATGGAAAGATTTAGAAGAACTATTAAAAACTGATATAGATCTTGTAGTGCTTAATAATGCTAAACCTCTTATAGTTTGGGAAGCAATAAGAGGAGAAAAAATTTTCGTAAGAGATTATAACTTTTATTTAGACTATTTTCTTAAAGTTTCCTCTGAAGCTTTGGATATAGAGGAGTTTATTTTAGAAGTTTACAACTTAAGGAAGATGAAAAAATGAATAATATTGAAAGAATAAAAATATTGAGACGTATTGAGTTTATAAAAACTGAGATAGAAGATATAAAAAGATATATGGAAAATAGAGATTTACAGAGGATTATAGAGAGAATAATTGAAAATATAGTAAATGCAATAATAGACATTTCAAAAATAATTTTAGTGTATAGCGATATTCCAATTCCTGATACTTATAAAGATATAATTCTTTCTTTGAAGGAATTAAACATGGTAGATCCTAAGGAAATAAACTTTGTAGAAAGTTTTGTAACAGAGTTAGAGAAAAAGATTTAATTTCCCCTTCTTATAATAAAACCTATATCACTTATATATATTTCATATTTATACCCCGGATATTGGAAAGCAGAAATTCCATAAGCAGTATCTATAAAGGGCAAGTGGTCAAAGTTTTTTAAGATAAATTCCCAGAAATCACTTTTTGGATTTATCTCATAATATTTTGTAACCTCTTCTTTTGGCTCTAAAAATCTACCAGAAAATCTCACTATTTTATAATAACTTTTTACCCCAAGCCATCTGAACCACTTATCAAAAACAATAATCTCTCCTTCAATTACCCACTGATCTCCATTAATATTAAAGGTATGCTTTTTGTTATTCTTTAAATCAATAAAACTTATGTTTATCTTTCCATTATTTTCTATAGCATACACTTCTCCAATTTTTTCTTCATAATAAAATTTAGTAAAGGTCTGTAAAAGAAGAAATAAAAGAATAAAAATAACAGAGACTAAAAATATTACAAGAGAGTATAGGATATATCTAAACAAACTCCTAAACTTTACTTTCCTTTTCGCAACCTTAATAAAGGAATCAATAATTGAATAGATTGAAAGTAAAAATAAAACAAATCCAACTATTCCAATTATAATTTTAAAGGTATCCATGCATTTATTATATCAAAAGCCTAATATAATATTACAGGACTCATCTTACAAAAATAAGGGGGGGAAAGATGCTCAGTTAAAAATCTTTCCCCCCAACTATCATTTAAAATCTTTTTAATTCAAATTATGAATTTTGTATCAATTTTTTGATAACTTCAATGGCTTGCTCCGTATTCATATTTCGAATATCTACACCAAAATGTCTTGTCTTATCAAATCCAGCCTTTTCAAAGGCGTCTCTAAACATCTTCTGCTGCATCTTGGGATCACATCCTGCAATATAAAGTTTCTCTATATTTGCACCATCATCTACAAGAGAGGAAAGAAAGATATCTCCATCATCAGCACAAAGCTGGGGATGAATTGCTACGAAATCTACCAAGCCTTCTGCTCTTATAGTATTTAAAATCTCAAATATGTTCATTCCTTGAAAAGAAGGACATGTTCCTTGACATACACATAGTAAAAGTCCTTTCTTCATTTTTCTAACCCCCTTCTGGCTTTAAATTTTTCTTCATTAAAAATAAAACTTATAGCTCCTGTAGGACATACAGCCTTAAGGCATCCCTTACAAAAGGATACACAATTTTCTGGCCTTACTACCTTAGGTTTTTCGCTATTTACCTTGAAAACACCATTAGCACAGAAATCAACACATGCAAAACAACTAATACATTTTTCGTAATCAATAACAGGATACCAAAAATCCGACATTCCTTTCGTCCTCCTTTACTCTAAATTTTGAAATTTTTGATACTCTAATTCTTCCATGCTTTTATCTAAATTTTATTTTTAACATTCAATAACCTTGCCACCAGCATGGACAAATAGATCTCATAATATACCTCCTATGGATTTTAATATTTCTTTCCACTTGGGATGACATACGCCGATAACACACTTATTCCCTTCTCTTAAAGAAAGTCTTAAGCTTAACAATTCTAAATTCCTTTGAATATAATTCTCGGGAATAGATAAAATTGCCTGGAAAATATTTTTTAAAAAATCATCCTCTGGCTCTACTACCGAATAAAGAACCCCTCTACCTACTCTTTTCTCTTTTACGAGATTCACCATCTTTAACTCTTTAAGATATTTAGAAACATTATAATGGCTTTCTTCAAGAGCATCAGCAATTTCCTGGACAATAAAGGGACTAACGGTAGATCGTGCACCGATCCATAGGACGTCAATATCGTGCTCAAGAGCTAATTTAACATGATCTTTATTCGCCACCTC
>CALHTV010000081.1 GCA_938039765.1 uncultured Dictyoglomus sp.
ATCTCTATCTCCTCCACATCCAAAAACTGTTATGATTTTTCCCTTTGTAAACTCTCTTACCGTTTGCAAAACATTGTAAAGTCCATCAGGAGTATGAGCATAATCTACAATAACATTAAAATCTTGCCCTAAATTTATAAACTCTAATCTACCTTTAACTCCTTCAAAGGTAGAAAGATGTTTTGATATCTTATCTAATGGTTCTCCCAAGGAGATCAAAACTCCCACTGCAAAAAGCAAATTATACATATTGAACCTTCCTTTTAGTTTAGAGTCAATAGGAAGATTTCCATATGGGGTTTTGATTTCTAAAAACATACCATAATCAGTATTTTTAAATTTATTAACCCGTATATCTCCCTCATCTTTAATAGATACCCATAGAACTTTTTTATCCTTTATATCTACCCTTCTCACCCATTCATCATCTTTATTTAAAACAACAAACCCCTCCCTGTCTAAATAATTAAAGATTTTTAATTTAGCCTGAAAATAATTCTCCATTGTAACATGAAAGTCTAAATGATCTTGAGTCAAATTAGTAAACACAGCACCTTTAAGTAACACTCCTTCTGTTCTTTTCAAAGCTAACGCATGAGAAGAGATTTCCATAGCTACATACTCTACGCCCTTATTAACCATTCTACTTAATAACTCTTGGAGCTCGTGAGGCTGGGGAGTGGTAAAATTCGAAGGATAAAACTCATCATCTACTCTATAGTCTATAGTACCAATTAATCCAGCTTTTAATCCTTGAGATTTCCAGTAATGAAAAAGCAAATTAGTAGTAGTAGTTTTACCGTTTGTGCCTGTTACGCCAATTATCTTTAATCTATTTGCAGGGAAATTATAAAAAGCTGAGGAAAATTTACCCAAGACCTCAAATATATCTCTTACTCTAATACACAATACATCTTTCAAGCAATTATTTTCTTCTAGTTCTCCCTCATAAAAAACTACCTTTGCACCTTTCAAAATAGCTTCATTTATATATTTTTTACCATCATCTTTAGTACCAGGTAGAGCAAAAAAGGCGTTATTTTCATTTATTTTCCTTGAATCTGTTGAGATGCCAGTTATCATGAAGTTATAAAATTTTCCTTCTATATTTGTAATGTACTCTTTTATATAGCTTAAAAGTTCATCTATACTCTTCAATTTATTATCCTCCCATAAATAGCTAGTCTTTTTATCACTTCTCCAAAGAGTGGTACCACTGTCTCTCTCGCAAACCTACCTCTTTTCGGAGCTTCTAACATAATTAGAATACAATATTTTTTTCCTCCTAAAAAGAGATATCCTACAAAAAAGTGGTTATATAAATCTATATAACCTTGAGAAGTAGAAATTTGTGCTGTTCCAGTTTTGCCAGCTATATTATATTTCAAGGGCGAGAGATTTCTAGCTGTTCCTCTTTTTACAACCTCGCTCATCATTTTCAATAACTCATTAGAAGTTTCTTTTGAAAATACCTGCCTATAAATCTCTTTATTCTCATTAACACTTTTTATTAGCTTAGGTCTTATCAAGTATCCTTCATTTCCAAAAACACTTAACATCCACAATATTTTAACAGGATTCATGGCTAAACCATGCCCAAACCCCATTGTTCCTCTAGTTACAATACTCTCTTCAAAATTAGGAACAATTGAATCATTTGGCAAAAACTTTACATCCAGAGGGATCAACTCATATATACCTAAAAGATTGAAATATCTCTTCCATATAGACACAGGAATTTTTTGAGCAAGATGGTAGAAATATATATTACACGATTTAACTATAGCCTCAGTTAGATTTACCTTTCCATGGACTTCAGGACACCTAACTTTATAACCATCAACAATCTCTTCACCTTTGCACAAAAGGAAGCTAGAAGAGTCTATAAGCTTTTCTTCCAAGGCTATTCCTGCTGTGATAACCTTGAAAAGAGAACCAGGTTCATATACAGAGTATAAAGGACTCTTTATTTTCTTTAACTGTTCTATGATATCTGAAAGACTTTTTGTAGGATCAATGTCGGGCAAAGAAACCAATGCTAAAATCTCTCCTGTATTTAGATCTAATATTCCTAAAAATCCTGCCTTTGCCTCATACTCGTTAATATAACCCTTGAGATAATTAGCTGAAATCTCTTGAAGATCCTTATCTATGGTTAAGGTAATATTGTGCCCTTTTTTTAAATAATAATCTAAAGAAGCCTCCAAACCATATAAACCTTGCGTATCTACTCCTACCAATCCTAAAAGGTTAGATGATCCTAATTTTAGTGGATATGCCCTATATGGTTCTTCAACCACAAAAATTTTTCTACCATCTAAGTATTTACTAATTCGATTATATTCTTCTTGAGATAGCATTCTTTTTATCCATATAAATTCTGATTTATGATTTAGCTTCTCTTTTAACTCTTTCTTAGAAAGATTAATTTCTTTAGATAAAACATTTACAATTTTATACTCCTCTTCACTTCCTATTAGTTTAGGATTCAAAGCTAGAGATTTTCTTTTTATATTTAACGCTAGTTCTTTTCCATTTCTATCTAAAATCAAACCCCGTTCAAGAACCTTGGAAACTCCAATATAACTACCTATCCCACCAGATACTTGATTGACCACCACAAAAATTTCAACAAAAAGAATAACTAAAAGCCATAGGGTAAAAAAAATCTTAGCCCTAAGTACACTCATATTTTACCTATCGTTCTAAAGTTGCAGCATAATAATTTTCTTTAGTAATTTCAGCTAACTTTCCATTGTAGATCCTCAATTCTATTACATTCTTAGGATAAACTAGTCCCATTTTTAAAGCTTTTTTCTCTATTTCTTTAAAATTAAGGGAGGATTGAATGTAATTCTCTAATAAAGTTTTTTCTGTTTCCAATCCATCGATTTCTTTATTTATCTTAGCAATTTCATTTTTGATGGCGGAAACTTTAATATTAAGAAGAACTGTACTTAGAAAGAGAAGAAAAACTACTAAAAATACCAAGCTATGTTTCAAATAAGTTCCCTCCTTTCCCCCACCCTTAATTTTGCACTCCTTGCCCTTGGATTATCTCTAATTTCTTCTAAAGAAGGCTTCACTGCTTTTTTAGTGAGAGGAATAATTGTGTTTGTAGATTTAATGAAATTTTTCACTATACGATCTTCCAAAGAATGATAAGTTAACACTATAATTCTGCCTCTTGGAGCTAGAAAATAAGGAATATTATGCAACGTCCTTTTTAATATGTTAAGCTCATCATTAACCGCTATTCTTAGAGCTTGAAAAACTCTTGTAGCTTTATGTTTCTTACCTTTAGGAATAGTTCTTTCAATTACCTCAACCAAGTCTTTTACATAAGTAAATTTTTTCTCTTTTCTTACTTCAACAATCTTCTTGGCTAGTCTTTTGGCAAAGGGCTCCTCTCCATATAACCAAAAAAGTTTTGCTAATTCTTCTTCATCATAATGATTTAATACATCAGCTGCTGTGAGGTTACTATTTAAGGAATATCTCATATCCAAAGGCTCTTCCAGTCTTAAAAAGGAAAATCCTCGTCCACTCTTTTCTATATGAAAAGAAGAAAAACCTAAATCGAAAAATATCTTATT